>CAYLJH010000056.1:0-10245 GCA_964383685.1 uncultured Candidatus Bathyarchaeia archaeon
GCTGCTGTGGCTGTCGTGTGGGACAAGCAGCACGTTCTCCATGTCCCAGAAGGCGTGGTCTTCTGGCAGCGGCTCAACTTCTAGAGCGTCAAGGTACGCGCCGTCAAACCATTCTCCCTCCAGTGCCTTGATCAGCGAAGGCTCATCCGCCACTGCCCCCCGCCCGATGTTGATATAGTATGCCGTGGGCTTCATCGCCCTGAACTCTGCTTCGCCAAGCATTCCCCTGGTCTCTGGCGTCAGCGGGGCCGCGACCACAATATAGTCCGCTTTAGGAATGTGATCGATGAGTTCCGATACGGGGAACACCTGGTCCACGTTGGGTACCTCTTCGACCCTTTTCTTGGTCCCGATGACCCTCATGTCAAACGCCTTGCATAGGGCAGCTGCCCTTTTCCCGATGTTTCCCAGACCTATGATGAGGACCGTCCTCTTGTACAGTTCATCGCACTTTAGCTGGCTCCAGAGATGCTTTTTCTGGTCTATCCTCCTCTGTTTCAGGAGTTTGGCGTGATCCAGCATGGCAGTGATAACTGCCTCTGCGATGGGGTATGTGTGTAAACCCGGTGCGTTTGTCAGGGTCACGGACCCATCGAGCACCTGTGGAGTGATGTTGTCGCTGAAACCGGTGCTGCAGAGCTGAATCCATTTCAGCCCTGGCACGAAGAACTTTTGGTAGTCCTCCCAGTCCAGTTCGCCGTGGTAGTGGGTCCTGTTTCCCCCCTCGGCTAGAACCACTTCGATGCCGTCAACGTCCATGACCTTGTCCGGGGGAATCTCTATAAGCTCAATCTCGGGGCTGATCGCCCTGATCTGCTCCTTGTGCTTGTCCTGAAGCCAGTTGAGGTCACTTTTCGGGAACTGGTACCCTCTGGGGATTCCGCTTACGGCTACCTTGATGGTCATAGGATGAAGACAGGTAGTATGTTATAGAAAAGGGATTAGGCGGCAATCCTGCCGGGTGGGGCCGCTGCCCTCCTTGCCTCTGTCCACTCCAGGTACGACTGGATCATCTTCAACCCGATGGTCCCGAAGGTGAAGTAGATGAACACCCTCAGGTCCATCCTGATGAGGCTTGTTACGCCTGCTTCCTGGATTGCAAACTCGGTGAGTCCCATGCTCATGATGTTTCCCGCCCCAAGCAAGATCACCGTGAACATCAGTGATGACAGGCTCTGCGCGATGGTTACAAGAAGCGAGATAATGCTTGTCTCGTCAACGAATCCCTTTACCAGCGTCAGAGCTGCTGTTAGCGCCCCAATCATCATCATCTGGTTGAACAGGGACGGCAGGTCAAATCCATAGTCCGAGGCCATCGTCATGATTTCCGGGCTCAGGTAACTCGGGGCGACGTATGGTATGCCCACGAATATTACGAGGGTTATCAGGGCGGAGATGATCGCTCCTGTAGTATTATTTGCCATTACTGTCCGCTCCCTGACATAGTCAATTTGTTACTGAAACTGATGAGATCAAACAGGGTTGTCACCTTCATATCGATAACCCACTCTACATCCGCGCCCTCAACGAGGTACTCCTCCGCCAAAGCCTGTGAAAGCGAGAGCTCCAGGTCCACTGGGATCTGGGACTGACCGGGAATCACGATCTCCGCATAGTCACTGGCTATCACATCATCCCCGTCAACAACCAAGCTAATGGAAACGCTGAGCTCTGCAGCGAGGTACCCCGGATTGCTAGGAGTGATTGAGAACGGAATGACGACCGGGTCACCGACCTGAATATCGATCTCCCCCTCCCCCTGCGGTATCGCCGTGGAGAAGACGCTTACCATTGTGTACATACCTAACACCATGGCCACGGTTCCGGTGAGCTGGACGATGGTTATGAGCAGGCCAATGATCTTAGATGCCTTCAAAATAATTCACTGATGTCTAATTCCTGTCACGGTATTAAAACTCTAAGCTAATATATCCAAGAAATTGATATATTTCATTTTATTCTAACTGTTATCCATTGTTTTATGGATGTATAAATGATAAACCTTTAAAAAACGCAAGATGAAGGAGCTATTTAATGGGCATTTGCTATCACTGTGGGATTGAAGTAGAACAGCCGTACCGCTGCCCCCACTGTAACCTGACCTTTTGTGATGAGCACAGCACTCAAGAGGCGCACAAGTGCATGGCCCAGAACCGCCAGTTGTCTGGTTTAACCACTGAACCGGCAGCCATGAAGACTATTCATTACGTTAAGCCTGAGGCTGAGCCCCCGAAGCCCAGAATCGTAAGGCGGAAGAGACAGAAGCAAAGCATTCTGGGCACAGGCGTCTCGCCGAGGAAACTGGTCCTCGTTGTCCTAATTGTTGCGATCAGCCTCGCAAGTATCATGATAATCAACCAGTGGGAACCCGAACCGGAGCTTCCAAATGTAGGAGGGGTTTTCCCGATATCTGCTGAAACTGTGAGGATGCAAGAGTATGTCATAGAGCTTATCAACAAAGAAAGGGATGAGATTGAGTTACTGCCCCTTGCCTATGATAACAACAGCATTGCCCAGAGGTACGCCGAGGGACTTCTGGAGACAGGGGATTTCAAACACAACCCGGCACTACCAAGGAACATGGGTGAGAATATCGATATCTTCATCGCCGCGGGTGAGTTCAACGCAACTGAGGTCCTGGATTTCCTGGTTTACGGGCAAGTATATGACGATGCTGACAACAACTGGGGCAACAGGGACAACATCTACTACGAGACCTACACTCTAGCGAGTATCGGTATCGCGTATGATAATGAAATACTGTACCTAGTTATTAATTTCAGCTAAGGACTCCCAATTCTTAATCGTTTAATAGCATGTTCAATAAAAAATGAGGCATGCGGAAGCTAAGGCGGGAGTTCAAATATTTTATGGGTGGATTTTTCACCGGTTTTAGCTGGTTCGCCCTCGTCTATGTTGCAAGTTACTACTATCACGAAATGTTTATTTGATGATTGGAAAAAAGGAGTTTACCGCCGGAAAACCTCGACGGTGTGCTGAAGGTCGCTCTCACCCAATGCCTGAACCGTGTAAGCAATGAGCTTGCCAAGGTTCTCAAGGTCTACGAGGCTTATGACCTCGTTCGGGCTATGCATATAGCGGTTAGGCATGCTGATGAGGCCGCAGATCGTACCACCGCGCTCTACCTGGATTGCCCAAGCATCGGTGCCGCTCCTCGAAGGGACGCCCTGTCGCTGGCATGGGATCTCGTGTTTCTCGGCAGCTGACTCCATCATCTCCCAGAGCGGCCGCGTGAAGTTGCCGCCAAGGGCAACAACTGGGCCCTTGCCTAGCTCTATCCCCGCAACCTGGTTAGCCTTGACCCCCGGTGCCACCGCGTGCGTTACGTCGGTGGCTATGGCAGCCCATGGCTTGATATTATAGGAAGCAATGGTGGCTCCCCTCAGCCCGATCTCCTCCTGAACGGTTGCCACGAAATGGACCTTGATATTCTTCGGCGGGTTCTCCTTGAGTATCTCCATAGTCTTGACGAGACCCGCGACGCAACATACATCGTCAAACGCTGGCCCAACGATCTTATCGGAATCCCTCGTTCCCAAGCGTGTCACGTCCAGGTATGGCGTACAGACGGTTCCCGACTTGACGCCCAGCTCCACCGCTTCCTCCTTGGAATCCACCCCAAGGTCAAGGAGCATATCCTTCAACGCTGGACTCTTGTCCCTCTCCTTGACATCGGTCAAGTGGGCTGCCTTGACGGCAACCGCACCTATGATGTAATCCTCCGGGCCGTCGCCTATCCAGACCTTGACCCGTGTACCGTACGCGACCCGTTTGTCCCAGCCCCCTACCTGGGTGAACCCGGCGAAACCGTTGTCCTGGACATGGGTGACCATGAAACCCAGCTGGTCGTAGTGGCCGGCCAGCATCACATCTCTCTCACCATCCCCGAGTGTCCCGATCACGTTGCCCATCACGTCAACGCTTACCGTGTCACAGTACTTACTGAATACCTCGATGATTCGCTCCCTGCGCTGCTGCTCAAACCCGGTGACGCCTGGGGCCTGCATGAAGTATTGAAGTGTGTCGTACAAATCTACCATAGATATAGTTGTGAATTTCCATTGGATAAAGTTAAGCTTATTCCCCAAATGAAGGACAAACCCCCAACGCTTTTACGGGACTGATAACCCTCCATTTCTATGGATCCCAAACACGCCATTGTCAGAATCCCTGGTAACCTTTACACTAGCTGTCTCTCAGAACACCCGCTGCATCACACCGTGAGCCTCAAGAAGGCAAGGGAGCAGCACGCAAAGTACTGCGAGACCCTGTCAGAGCTCGGGCTTGAGGTGATACATGTCCCCCGTGATGACAAGTTCCCTGACAGCTGCTTCGTTGAGGACAACGCGGTCGTCGAGAACGGCAAGGCGTTGATCTGCCGGATGGCCAAGGAGTCAAGGCGCGGCGAGCAGCCGGGTGTCGCTGCGGTACTTGAGGAGATCATGCCCATAAAGTGGGCCGAGGAGCCCGCCACCATCGAGGGCGGCGACGTGGTCCACGCAGAGGGCAAGCTCATCAGCGGGATAAGCCTCCGCACAAACCTTGACGGAGTGGCCCAGATGAAGGACTGGCTCGATGTCCCCGTCGCCACGGTGTTCGATCCCACCATAATGCACCTGAAGAGCTACGTGACGTACCTTGGCAAGGGCATCATGATCGCCACCGACAAGTACGCCAAACACCCCGCGCTTGAGGGATACAGCATCCTGATCCCGCCATCGGAGGACGAGTACGCCGCCGATACCTTGGCGGTTGGAGATACTATCCTAATGGCCGCGGGCTATGATACGGCGCAGCTCATGGTGAAAGAAGCCGGGTTCGATGTCATCAGCTTGGATGTCTCTGAGATACAGAAATGTGACGGGGCATTGACCTGTCTAAGTATCCTCTTCTAACTATTTCTTCCAAAAAAATCACTCACTAGCACTCTATATAAGTGATGGTCGTTCGGAAATATCCATGAGTCCTTGGGAGCTTTTCAGAACGTTATCATCAAAGTCCCGCCTAGCTGTAATCAAAGCCCTCGGGGAGGCTCCCCTCAGGTACTCTGAGATCATGAAATCCTCGGGGTTAAACACCACGGACCTCTCACGCCAACTTACTCGGCTCATCAAGGACTCGATTGTTGAGAAGGACTCATCGGACAGGTATCAGCTGACACAGTTTGGCCGGCTGGCCGCAACGTCGATCCCAACAGTCTCATTCATAGTGGACAACCATAGCTACTTCAGCAACCACGACCTATCCGTCATCCCCCCCAGGCTGATCGAGGACATCGCTTCCCTGAAAAAAGGGGTCATGGTGAGCTCAGTCTACGAGTCCATAAATCTCCAGCAAAAGATCATACCCACCATAAGGGAGCGATTCTGGATGCTGACCGATGACCTCTCACCCACCTGGTTCCCCTCGACGCAGGACCTACTGGAGCATGGCGTGGAGATTAGGGCGATAGTAACCACTGAGCTAGCCGAGAAAATGAGGCACGAGGCAACCCCGCTCATCAAAGAGAGGATGCAGGTCAGGACAATGGACAAACTAAACCTTGTTCTCGGGTACAGCGACAAACACTCACTGATCTGCTTCCCCAACATCGAGGGAGAGCCAGACAGGAACCACTACCTGTTCGGGTACGATACCATGTTCAAGCACTGGGTCTTCCACTGTTTCAGACATTTCTGGGAGCAGGCGAAACCGTTCAGTCTTTAAAATTTGCCCGTCCAAACGGACGGGGTTTTTTGTCATGTTGGTGACGAGTACGCCTCTCCCTCCAAAGGATAAGAAGGGTTTGTGACATACCTGTCAACCTTGTTACATTGATGTAACCAAACCAGCCCATAAACACGGTAAATTTCACGGCAACCGGTTCCAACTGATGCTAGTTGGATAAAAATTGTCCCATATATCGCGGAACAATACACCCGACTAGAGTTGACGCCATAAATTCTTGAAGTTATCATGACCCGTTTTTATTAATATAATATTTTTCTTATGCGTGTATTTACACACACAATTCATTTTCTTCTTACCTGGGTGTATTTACGCACAGTATTGAATTTGTTCAGTGTCTTAATTTGTTGATAATAGAAATAAAGTGGATGATATTACAGGCTCAATGTATCTCCAACAGGTCTCCCTCGACCACGATTGCCTCGGCACCGTAATGCTCAGCGAGCTTGGCGACCGCGATGGCGCTTTTCCTGTCCCCGGTCATGAAAACGCTGTAATAGACGAGCCCCGAGGATGTCTTCTTGGCGATCCTGTGGAGGTTCTCGTAGAACCTGGTGCTGGCGTTCATCTTCCTGAAATCATAGGCGACCATGAAAACGGCTTCACCATCATCCGTGCCGGTTATCTTATCCAGGATTTCATGGGCGATTGATTTTCTTCCCCTGGGATCTCGCCCACCTGATGGTCATTATTCTGCGTGTAATTACACGCTCATCAACTGGGTGACACGGTTCAACAGTTTTTTCAACCCACGATGCATCATTCACCCATGAGCAAACAAGTGTACACGGCTCCAGGAATGGAGCACCTGCCATTCTGCAGTGCAGTCAAGGCGGGCGACTTTATCTTCCTCAGCGGCACCGCGGCCCTCAAGGACGACGACGGCAACGACCTCACCACCGTTGAAGGCCAGACCCACCAGATAATGAAACAGATGGCCAGGACCCTGTCCAACTTTGATGCATCCCTAGACGACATAGTCAAGGTTACCATATACATCGGCGAGCAAGCCGAGTGGTCCAAGATGAACGAGGTCTACCGGAGCTACTTCAAGGGGGACCTGCCTGCTCGGGCCACATGCGTCGCCGGCCTCGTGGTACCGGGCTTCCTTATTGAGATGGAGGCAGTGGCCTACAAGCCATAGACCTCCTTACGTCAGGTTACTTGACACAAGAAACCCGCCTGTCAAAATATTTTTTTTCTGTTATAGTGGGTTACCCACTATTCGCCCAATTAGGGAATATCTAAATAGAGGAACCAAGTATGTCTTCAAAGCTCAGGGGTAAAACCAATGTCACTAAGAGACCCAGTTAAGATCGAGATCGCTAGAAGCCACAGGATCAACAAGACCGTTTGCAGGAGCTGCGGAGCAACAAACCCCCCGAGGGCTGTAAAGTGCAGAAAGTGCCGCAGCAAGAACCTCAGGCCAAAGCGCGCAAAGAGCGCCAACCTTTAATCCTCTATATCATAGCTTAATTCTAGCACACTTTTACTTTTACGATACCTGGTTTTGGTAATTTTTATCGTACCGACGGCACCAGTCCTCGCGGGGTGCTCGTTGCCGCAGCAGTTCACGTTCCAATCCGGTAAGTGGAACACCTTGACCTGCTGGATATGATCGGGTAGCGGCCACTTGTCGTATATCAGGTCGCCCCAGCGCGCCTCGGCGTCAGCCCTGCTCATCTCGTGGACCTCTATCTCGGCGTCCTCTGTCACCTTCTCGTTTGCCAGCCTTCCGATCTCCGCTATCTCATCCCCCGTTGGCTTTCTGTTGAACTCAACGGCGATCCTTCCGTGCAAACCGTTGACGTTGGCGCTGGTGCTCCACTTGGCGTCATCGCCCAGGATCTTGACGATGGCCCCTTTGATGATGTGAAGTGCGGTGTGTGTCCTAACCTCGTCCGACATGACGGGATAGATGTGGCGGAGATGGAAAAAGTGTTTGGGCAGGCCGGTGGGCCCTACTCCCAGTGCTTGCTGAGCCGATCCAGTTCTGCGATGTCCCCTGGCTTCACTATCTGGAACTCCTTGCCCAGGTGCCACGGGAAGACCAGGAAGAACCACCTGTTGAGGCAGTCAACATAGTTGAACCAGCTCCACAGCAGGTCCTCAAGCTCGTCCTTTGTCTTGACCTCTGGGAGCACACTGTCGATGGCCGTGCTGAACTTGTACAGGTTTGGCACGTTGAGCCACGGCGCGGGGCAGCCGGGTGGATCCTTGTCCCCCAGCATCTTGGCGATGTGAAGTGTGCTGTACCTCCAGACCTTCTTGCAGACCTCCAGCCCCATTTCAGGGTCCTTGATTGCCGATGATACCGCGGGTTTTGCGCATTTCCAGCCCATGGCCTGGGTGTCCGCGATGAGGAATACTAGGTTGCCCAGCACCTGGCCGCCGACGCTTGCGCCGCTGGGGAAGATTCCCTTCTTGCACATCGTGATCTCCTCGGGCTCGTCCCAGAAGATGCGGTCGATCTCGTCCTCGATCATGTCCTTGACTTTTACCCAGCTCATTCCACGTGCCTCCTGGCGTACATGAGGATCGGCTCATGTAGTATGTAGTAGGCGTTCCAAACCGCCTTCCCAGCCTTGATTAGCTCGGGCATCTGGTCCTCGCTAACTTTCCCTACAACCGCCCCGCTGACCGTGATTGGTTCAGTACATAATCCATAGTAGCAGCTCAGGCCGCCGTAGCCTCCGTGGACGCTATAGTTGATGCTCCCCGGCTCTATCTCACTGAACATCCGCTTGATCCTGCCCATGGCGACTCCTGTCTTCACAGGGTGCCTCGGCGGCCTCGCCGCCGCGCTGAACTCCTCCCCCGTGCTCACGGGGTGCCTGCAGAACAGCTTCAGCGGCTCCTCTAGGTTTCCCCAAAGTAGGTCGCAGAGCTCGGGCTCTTCTTCCTCAAGAAGGGTGGCCACGATTTTGATATCCTCGCTGGGCCACTCCAGTTCTATCTTTCTTGACATGGGGATGATACCGCCCCATGAGTATTTGAAACAGGCTCTTAGAAGTTCAGAAAGGAGTTCTCTACCCCTTTATAATGTAAAATTTCTCCAAAATGCAAATTGCCCAAGTGTTCTCACTTGGAGATGCAGTTTTTCCCGAGCCCAAGCCCGTGAATCTTTTGAAGCCCATCTCCTTCGTTTCAGCGGTCTTTCGTCTTTCGCTTCTTTGGCGTTTTTCCGCTCCCACTCGGGCAATTCTATAATGCACCTGTAATCTATATCAGATTTAGGTTACGCGTGGGAGGCAACTGATGAGCATTTTCTGGCCACGTTTAATAGGATATTGACACGGATATTATAATAACGTCACATCTCTCTGGGGCAATAAAATTTTGTAACCCGTAAGACAAGACAACGTGGCTCGTGGATGCAGGTTTGTACCAAACGGTCCCTGTTTTTCTCACGGAATGCAGTTAATGAAAATTAATGGTTAGGGGAAATATCAGGAGTATTTTTAAATCAGGTTACACGTACAAGAAGGCGCGCGAGCCCGTAGCTCAGCTTGGATAGAGCACAGCCCTCCTAAGGCTGGGGCCGAGGGTTCGAATCCCCCCGGGCTCGCCAAATCTTTTAATCTCAATTGAAATATGATCATCCGTGTCCTCCCTGGACATTATTCAAGAGGCCATTTCAATAATAGGGGTGCTTGGAGTTATCGTTTTAGGATTTGCGTCTATTGTTTTGATGGGTCTAATTATTTGGTTAGTTTTCTTTATAGATGAATAACTGAACACACGTGTCAAGAAAGGTGAGGTATTTGGTGCAAAATGTTGATCATAGCTTCCGGTGACCCACGGCTTCACCTAAGCGCGTGAAAAATGTTAGTTCTTACCCTTCGAGAATAGAGGAAGATAACATTTTGTTTTTGAAACACATGCTTGCAGTCATCGCGGCTTCGATGCTGCTATTCCAAGAAATCTTCCTTGAGTAGAACTTTACCTTTTCAAAGATTCTTCCGAGCTAAAAGCTCCTCAGCCACCCTCAACCCATCTTCCAGAACTCTGTCCGACCTATTCCTCATAGTGAACGAAAGCACGAGCAATGTAATCTCAAACAGAAAATAGAACGGAATCGTCATGAGAATCATAGAAACAGGGGTAGGGTCCGGCGTCAGCACGGCGGTGAGTATTGATAACCCCACGAATAGGTGTCTCCTCATGGATTTGAGTTCCTCAACCAGAACAAGATCAAGCTGGACCAAGAAGTATATTACTATAGGGAACGTATACAGCAGACCGGACCCAAGTAACCCATACGTTATCACCTCAAAAAAGTCCTTCAAGGAATACAACGGCATAACCCGCGTCTGGTTGACGAACTTGTATAAAACCGAGAAAGTTGTCGGCACAATCACGAAGTACGAGTAAGCCACGCCAAACAAGAACAAAGCCATGAACACGACGACAAAAGTGAATATACTCCTTTTCTCGTTCTCATAAATGGCTGGCGCAATAAAACCGTAGATCTGGTATGCAATGTAAGGCAATGTC
>CAYLJH010000057.1:0-2061 GCA_964383685.1 uncultured Candidatus Bathyarchaeia archaeon
CACCGCGCTTGATCCTGAACTCCTCTTTCTTGATGCTGTCCCGGATGGTGCCGTAGTACGTGATGCTCCCGCAGTAGGTACAGTGGAGCTTTGTTTCCTCAAGGAGCTCACCCCTCTCTACCTTGAACTTGGTCTGTGGGGCGCTGTACTTCTGGTTCGTCGGGCACAACGTGTTGGGGCAGTGGAATACCGCCTCGATCTCCTCGGGCAGCTCGATAGTGCGCTTCTCCTTGACATCCCAGTCCTGAATGATGTTCAGGGTACTGTTGGGGGCCACGAATGCGATGATATCGATCTCGCTGGAAGTGAGATATGTTCCCTCTATCTTGATGAGGTCTTTTGCTCCCATGCTGCCGCTATCGACGTTCTGGGCAGTCAGGGTCTTTGCGTCGCTTGGTAGCTTGAGAAGTTTGAGAACCTGGAACGCCTTACCGGCGGGGATGTGGTCGATGACTATCCCGTTCTCGATCTTGCTTACCAGCAGTTGCCTATTAGACAAATAGTTTCCCGAATCAATCCGTGCAGCCTGATTGAAAAGTCTTCCTAATGAAAAAATAAAAAGAAAAGTTAAGGGTCCGGGTGGACCTGGGCGCACCACTCGATCTCCACTAGCTTGTAGGAGATGCCCAGCGCTGCTGCCTCGGCCTCCACGTTTCCCCTCGCGTTGTTCAGTCTTCTGTAGTAGGTACTTGTCTTAAAGTTGGTCTCGAAACCCGTGCACTCCGTGAATGGCCCCAGGCTCTCGACTACGTGGAACCGCACAGGGTGCAGGTCGCTGTAATCGATCTCCAGCAGCACGGTTGTCGTGCCAGGCTGGATCTCCTGTAGCCATGAAAGCAGTCCTCCCCTGAAGGCATAGCTGGCATAGTACGTGTCCTCCGCTGTGTAACCGTAGACGACCAGACCCGTGGTCTCGTTGAGGTCCTTGTACACCGAGATGATGGCGTGTCCGACGTCGTCATCGACGTTGTTGCTGTTGTACCATAGCTCGTCGTCAGGCCTGTCCACGAATGTCTTTCCCTGGTAGTGGTCAAGGACAGTCCTTGCCCAGCAACCAGGCGCGTAGAAGCCGTCACCGTACTCCGTGAATATCAGGGCGTCCGTGAAATCGTTAAAGTACTCCGCACCCAGGTTCGCGATGGGGCCACCAACAACGACCAGGTTGCCGCTTGAGACCGCGTATGGGTTGATGGTCTCGCCGGCCCAGTCGTCGGGGGTGCTCCAGTCGTCCCTGAAGCTGGCCCTCATATCGTCCGGGTAGTCATGGTAGTAGGCGTCCTTGGCGCTGTCAACGGGCTCGTTGAACTTTCTCATGGTCCAGGGTATGCTTGGCCCCAGCTCTGAGCTAAAGTCAAGCCCGCTTAGCCACACCTGTACGTTCTTCCAGTCCCCCAGGGCCGCGGTGATCATTGACGCACCGAGGCTGTCGGATGGCTTTGCGAACTCGCCTATGACCATCCACTCCCACCTGCCGGTGTGCCAGCCCGCTTCGATGGCTCGACGCGTTGGCGTTGTAGTGTACAGTATCTTGTAGCGGTCGTAACCGGTGACCTTGCTAAGGTCGAATGTCACGTCCAGGTCAGTTATTTCGTAAGCCGTTCTGTCGAGCAGCATGGCTGGAAGCACTCCCATAGAGTCCATTACGAGAATCTTTTCAGAGTCCCTGCAATAGTATCCCCATTTCTCGGGAAGCACTAGCTCGTGCGCGAGTTCAAGGTTTGGCCTATAGTTGCCGTACTTGTCGTAGAGGTGGGCGGTCAGGGAGACTATTTCTCCTATTGTGCCCTTTTGGACCCACCTGAAGGTGTCCTTGTGAGCCGCGTCCACCAGGTCTATGGGGTTGAATACCTCGTCAAGCTGGTAGAGTACCTCTGACTCTATCCTGAACATTCCTGCACCGTCCCCTTCGGGCATGTCCGGGTCCACGGCGTTGACGTATTCCGTCACACCGTAGACACTGACGCACCTGAACTGCTGTGTGCTGTTGTATGGGTGGTCCATGTCTAGGTCAAAGTCCCACTCCGCGAACACATAGGGCGTATCAGGCTCCTCCACCATGCC
>CAYLJH010000057.1:2161-10107 GCA_964383685.1 uncultured Candidatus Bathyarchaeia archaeon
CGTCCACTCTCCCTCCCCGCGTGGGTAGGGCACCGGCTCCTTGGGCAGCAGGATGACTATCTCGCCCGTCATCTCGTCGTAGATTACCCACGGGTCAACCAGGTCGTTCGCGCTCGTTGGTAGCTCAGAGTAGTGCTCGTATGTCTCCATGGATGTGAGCAGGCTCGGCACGTTTGCCTCCATTGACAGCCTCTTTACGTTGTAGGTCTCTGTGACCCACTTGCTGATGAGTGGCGGCCAGAAGGCCGCGAACCCGACGAGTCTGTCCTCCTCGGGGTCATCAGGGGCTGATATTATCTGGGCAAGGTCGTATGTTGCCGGTACTCCTCCCTCCGGGTAGTAGAACGGGTGCTTGTCGTACTTTGTCTCAAGCCCGTTGTAGAACTCGGCGTAGCTCCTCGGAGCGGTGCTGACCCCCAGGTCCCATTCGGCGCGCTGGCTGAACTCGATCTGGAACGGTCCGTCCATCTTGCTATTGTCGATGCGCTTGATGTCCTTGATCTCCATGACGTATTTCTTGACCTTGTTGAACACGAGTTGTATCGTCAGCTCAACGAGTGGCGTAGAGTCCTCTTCCTTGTCGTAGATGGTTGTCTTCAGGAGGTAGATGGCCTTTCTCGGGCCATCGTAGATTAGCCTGATAGGGTCGCTCTCAGCGTACCCGTTGGTCCTCCTTCCTCCATGTGTGTCAGCGGGGTCGCTTGCGTCCTTTGTCAGTTGGTTTGTTCTCCAGTCGCCTGTGACTCCCTCGTTGGTCCTGTCGCTGTAGAGGGCGTATGCCCATGTGTTCTTGAGGTATCCACCCTGCGTGTAGTGAATGTCCATGACCCAGCCGCTAAACCAGTCAGTCTTGTCGATCATGTTGCTGGCGAAGATGTCCATGTCATTGTACTTTAGCCCGACTCCCATGTTGTCATCTATCATCTCTCCGTATTGGCTGAACCCCACTGTGAGGCTTTCTTTCTCCCAGGGGTAGAGGATGTATGTGTCGCTGTCCAGAACTCCTTCATCTGTGTAGTACTCGCCCCCACCCGGAACCACTGGTGGTTCTATCGCGAAGGCTAGCGGTGTTATCCATATGCTTGATATCGTCAGAATTGACAGTATTAGTATTGAAACTCGGGATTTATTTTTCTTTGTCATTTTATCCCTAAAAAAAGCTCAGTGTTAGTTCATTAAAATACTAAGTCATTGGGTTGTCCCTTGTAAGGTGACACTTCTTTAATGTCCCTATGGTACATGGTTCTCTAACACTTGCTATGGTAACACATCTCCCAGATTGCTCCTGACGCTCTGCACTAGGTTCTCTGAAATCAACTTCCGAAACTCCATCTCCGTCAGCATCGAGTAAAATAATACTCTCATCCCGCCTCTTCCCGTCGCCATGTCGAATCGAATAATTCCTTTATCCGCCACATTATCCAGGAAGTGATACACCGTTGCCCTAGAGACCCCATTCTCCGAGTTATCCCTAACGTGCATCCAGATCTCCTTGGTGGAGAATCTGGTATGAGGGGCCTCCCATAATAGTCTCAAAGTAGTTATCTGCCATTCACGGAAAAGCGTCCTTAGCCCAGTGTTTTCTGGATTGAACTTGAGTGTGAATTGCATCAAGAAAAAAACTCGGCACCCCTGATTAACGATGCTAAAAATAATTCTAGGTCTCAGGTTACAGTTTTATTAAATAGAAATAGATGAGAGAACTATGGCTTGATTCCCAAATGGTACATATCAGCCTCAGCTGCGATGTACCCGAAGCCACCCCAGCCCTCAAGTGCAAGTATTTCCCTGTAGATCGAGACCGCCTTGTCCTTCTCACCATTATAGTTGTACCAGTTTGCCACGCCGTATCCGATGGTCACTAGGCCCAGCGCCCCTAACTCTCTGGCCTTTAACATGAGCTCCTCCACGGTCATCTCGCCCCTGTACATCAGCATGCAGCTGAAATAGTGCTGGTTCTCGATAATGTCCATGTCCCTGCCGAAGAACTCAAGGAACTTCTCCGCCCTCGCGTCCCTCCCAAGCCTCCTCAGTGTCATGTAGTACCAGTGGCCCGTTGAGATGTACTTGTCATCGATCTCGGATGCCTCCCAGCACTTCTCGTACGCGTGCAACGCCTTGTTCATCTCGCCGAGGCAGTAGTAGGCCAGCCCCAGGTGGTACCAGATGTTGAAGTGGAGGCTGCTGACAGGAACCCCCCTGTCGTTTGGCATCCCGTCTGGCTCAATCTCGTCTTCCTTGCCCCTGATGAGCTCGGCGGCCTTTTCAAAATCATTGACGGCCCGGTCCAGGTACCTGAGGGTGATGAACCTGTGGCCCCTGTGCCTGTACATTCTGGGGTCTTCTGGGTGCTTCTCGATGCCCATGCTGAATATTGCGATTGCTTTCCTGAAATCGCCTACGTAAGCGGTCCTCCTGCCCATCCAGATGATGTTATCCGCGTCGTCTGGGTCCTTCTCGTAGTCCGCAAGAGCCTCCTTGTAGAGCTTCATCTGGGTCTCTTGGGTCTCAGGCCTGAGCAGGGCCTTGTTCAATGGGTCGCCGAAGAGGCTGAATGTCTCGGGCTCCGGTGGTAGTGTCGCTGTCATGTTACCCCTGATACCCACTAAACGGCTTAAGCTTTGTCAAAATTATGTAACGCCTTTTAGGTGGTCCCCTCTCATATGTTTTAACTGGAGATTTTGAACATGGAGAAGACGGGCAACAGATCGCAGACGGTACTCGGACTCATTGTTTTGGTTATGGTGGCCGCTCTGGCATCGATATACTTCTGGGAGCCCGAGGACGATAACGGCTTCATTATCTCCTCAAGTAAAGAGGGAACCATCGGGGTTATCGAGGTCTACGGGGTCCTCGATGACACGTATTACGCCTACCTTCTCTCCCAAGCGATTCAAGAGGCCGTCACAGATGACGACGTAAAGGCCGTGGTACTTGAGATAGACAGCCCAGGGGGCTCCGCGTACCTCACGGAGCAGGTGTACCTTGATATCCTTGAGCTGAAAACTGAAAAGCCCGTCGTCGCGTTCACCTCAATGGCGTTGAGCGGCGGATACTACATCGCGGTCGCGGCCGATCACATCTTCGCCCTTCCCTCAAGCATGGTTGGGAACGTGGGCGTTATAGGCACCGGCCCCGGCTGGATAGTCCCAAGCGAGACCACCCTTGAGACGGGCCCGCACAAGATCACTGGTTTCAGCCCCGAGCTCTTCCCGTTCAACCTGACCAATGTCCTCGCGGGCTTCGCGGGGGCCGTGGAGGAGGGACGTAGCGGGAAACTTACCATCTCCATGGACGAGGTTAAGAAGGGCTCCATCTGGATGGGAACCGAGGCAATCAACAACGGCATCGTCGATGAGATAGGCTCCATACAGACGGCCATAGAATACGCGGCCTCCCTCGCGGAGCTGGATGAATGGGAGGTGGACTCCCTCCTGTTCCGCGTGGCCAACGAGACGGTCTCATTGGAGCTCAAGTACCCGACTATCGAGGAGCTCAACGAGAGGAACCCACCTCCGGCCCTCTACTACCTGTACATGCCCGGCGATATCTACATGAACGGCCAGGCCCCTAACACGATCAACGTCACAGCCATGAGCACCCACGTCGGCGATGTCATAGTTGACCTCAGCCACGAGAACGTGATATCCCCGTGGATACTGGACGCGATGGCCGAGAAGCTCATCGGTGAGGGGATGTACATGGGCTACAGCGATAACTGGGAGGAGATCGAAGGCGTTCTCAACAAGACGAAGGCGCTGATAATAGCCTCCCCTAGAGAATTCTACAGCTACGAGGAGTACATCGCTATCGACGAGTGGGTCCATGAGGGCGGGGTCCTCATATTTCTTGGAGACGCGAGCTCCACGTTCCTGGACCCCGAAGTATTACAGGCTCCAATGAACAGCCTGAGCGACCACTGGGGGCTTCACTACACGAACGGTTACCTATACAACGTCGAAGAGAACTATGGCTTCTATAGGAACCTCATATTATCCGATGTCAGGGACAGCATCCTCTCCGAGGGAGTGGACGAGCTGGTGTTCTACACAACCGGTGCCATCGTTTCCCGAGGGAAAGGGGTTGTAAAGACCTCCCGCGATGTGTTCAACTCGGTGTCTGAGAGAGGTGACATGTACAGCGTCATTGCGGTAGACACAAACAACAGCACCGTCATAGCGTTCGGTGACACGACCTGGCTAATGAAGCCCTACATCAACACTGCCGACAACATGGTCCTACTGGAAAACCTGGTCGAGGTTATAGCCTCAGTGGACTAGGCGGATAGCTCCAGGGCTAGAGCCACCCACACCTTCGTCATCTGGACTAGGCTGTCGATGTACACGAACTCGTCCGGGCCGTGGGCGTATTTTCCAATCGGGCCGAACCCGATGGTCTGAATGCCCGCCTGCCTGTATAGCCTGCCATCTGTGTTTCCAGCCCACGTGACGTACAGCTCAGGCTCCCGGTTGAGTGCAGCAGGGACGGCTTTCATGAACGCCTTGCCTAGCTCCGTGTCGGGTGGGGTAAAGTTTGCCGGGGTGTACTTCCAGTTCCCCTCTTTGTCCTTGTCAGCGATGATCTCCCAGCTCCAGTCGGGGTCGCCCTCCCCCGCCTTGTCAAGGTCAGCCGTGACCTCTGCCACCACATCGTCGGCTGTCTCGCCTATGATTAGCCTCCTGTCCACGGTGATGGTGCACTCTGCCGGTACCTGGTTGCTGACGGTGCCCGCCTCGATCAGGTTGACGCTGAGCATGGGGTGGCCGATCCACTCATGGAACTTGTCAATGTGGTGTTCAAGCGCCAGAACCCCCTTGCTGGCTTTTGCGATGGCGTTGATCCCGTTGGTCCTTGCCGCCGCGGTGTGGGCTGCCCTGCCGTAGAACTTTATCTTGAACCCGAACATGCCACGCTCGGCTATCCTGACTTGGAGGTTGCTCTGCTCCCCGATGATGACGTAGTCTGGTCTCCTGAGCTCACCCGCTACGATCTTGTTTACGAGTATCCTGCTGCCTTGAGCGGCCCCCCTCTCCTCGTCAGGGACAAGGTGGACACCTACGCTGATGGGCAGATCCAGTTTTTTCAGTATCTCCAGAAGGTGGATCATCACCGCGCACGATGACTTCATGTCCGATGCGCCTCTGCCGTAGAGCTTGCCATCCTCAACCACCGGGTTCCACGGGTCCTTTGACCATGCATCGGGTTTTGCAATGGGCACGACGTCAAGGTGGCCGTTGAAGATGACCTGTTTCTCGGCCTCCGGGTTCAGGCAAGCGTATATTATGGGCCTCTCCTCGCTCCCATAAACATCGACGTGGACGCCTATCTCCTCCAGGAGCTTGATCGCGTACTCCATCACCGCCTTCTCGTTCCCGCTGATGCTTGGAATCCTGATTACCTCGGACGCCAGTTGGATTATCCTCTCCTCGTCAACCAGCTTCAGCGCTTCTTCTAGATTGAAGTTCAATATAATCAGAAAGAAGTGTGTCTTGCAACTATAATTCAATGATGGTGTCGTCGCTGAACTTTTTGAAGCTGGACTGTTTCCTGTCCCGTGACTCCCTTTTCGTGATGCCGGTACCTTTGGCCCACTTCGAGATGAGGTTCCTCTGCCCGTAGTACCTGCGGTCAAATAGGTAGTAGTGGCACCAGTCATCCATGCCCCTGATTCCCCTGCCCAGGCTCTGGTTGGCGGCCCTGAAGGCGTCCATTGTGTACCATTTGTTACCGAGGCCCTTCTTGGCCCTGTCAAAGTACTGTATCTGGGCCTTGATCAGGGGGTTGCCGTAGTTGGCGTATGGCACTCCCACGAGGAATATGCCACGCGCCTGATCCCCTGGGAAGTTGCTTCCCTCGCTGTTCCTTCCCCTGAAGACGCATAGGAGCACGGCCCCGCCTGAGACTGCCGCCATCTTGTACGTGCTGACGATGTCCCTGTTCTGGCGCGCGTCCCTTCCCTCACGGAAAAAGCGTTTGCCGCCGAAGTAGGTGAGGCCGTTCCTTGTCTTGATGATTCCCTGTTTTGTCCACATCTCGATGCAGCGGCCCATATATGCGCGCTGGGTGAAGAAGATAAGCGCCCCGCTGTTGACGTTCTTAAGGTCTGCCTCCAGTGCCCTGCCTATCTTTGAGGACATCTGGTCTGTGCGCTCCTTGTACGCGGTGCTGACCCCGGTGTCTATTACCATCTTGATCTTGTCTGATTTCTGGATGGGGTCATAGACCTTCTGCTGGGCCTTCTGCTGCCCAATGATCTCGGCGAATGTACCGATGGGGCTCAACGTCCCGCTCATGATGAGCACCCCGCTTGCCATCTGGACGATGGGCTCAACCGCGAGGCTCGGGTCAAGGCACCTGTACTCGATTACGGGTGCCCCGAAGTAGTTCTTTGTGTATAGCCCAACGTACTTGTCCTTCTGGCTCGTCTGGAGGAGCTCAAAGTACTCAAGGACGCCGTTCAGGTAGCTTATGGGCGTGTTACCGTCCTGAAGCTTCTTTGCCCTGATAGTGTCCACCAGCATCGCGTGTCCGTCGATGAACGTGTCGATGCCCACCTTGAGTGCCTCCTCAAAGTCCTCTTGCAGCTTCCTAGGCTGCACGAGCTTTGGCTTGTCGGTGGTCGTCCTCAGTAGGTGTTCTCCTAGCCTGTTGAGGTACCTGGGCGATTTCCCGATGAGCTTCATCTCCTCGATTGCGGCGCTCAGGTTTCTCTCGGTGAGTGTGTCGCTGAGGATATCCTGGCCCACCTGGTCTATGTTGTGCCCCTCGTCGAGTATGAGTATCTTCTTTTCCAGGTCCAGGCCCGTCATCATCCTGATCATGGGGTTGAATATGTAGGGGTACGGCGCGACGATTACCTTGGACTCTTTTGCCATCCGCCTCGCCAGGAAATATGGGCATATCTTTCGCTTCTTGCCCTCCTCCACCAGCTCCTTCCTCCCTAGGATCGCCGGCAGCTTGCTGGGCGGCTGGTCTATCTCGTGGGTGTAGGGGCACTCGCCGCTCTTCCTGAGTATGTGGCACATCTCTGTTGCCTCGTTGCTGGGCAGCTCCTTGCACTCCTGGTTGACGCACAGGAAATCCCTGCTCGCCAGGTTTACCGCGGTGTATTTTTTTCCCGCTTTCGTGTTGATTGTGTCCAGCTCAATGAGTACCTGGCGCACCTGCTCATGGGTTCTCGTGGCGTACACTATCTGCTTCCCGGTGGGGAGAAGACAGCTCAGACTGCTGATTGTCTTGCCGAATCCGTTGCACGCCTCCGCTATGAGCACGCCACCCTTTGCAACTGTTTCTATGACATCCTCTATGAACTCAAGCTGGGGCTGGTAAGGCTCGTACGGGAGAAGGTCTTTCCAAGTCCTGGTGCTAGCCCCTGCCCCCACCGAGAGGAGGGTATCGCAGTCCTTGCAGAACTTGTCCACCTCGTACTCCTCTATCGTGTACTTCCTGTCGCATTTCTGGCACACAATTGAGGCTGGCATTTCAGTACCCTATTCAGTAGATCTCATTTAAACACCTTGATACCCCGTCTCAGGCCCTGACAGTGGGCAAATACGGGACTAGTCAGGGTTCAGGCTGTTCCTGAGTGACTTGCCGAGGCTCTTTATGTTCACCTTGATGTTGTGGACCGAGATATTCCTCCATTTCATGGCGGTCAAGCCGTTTGGCTCAATCGCAAGTATCACGAAGAGGAACAGGATGGGGATCAATCCCTCGTACGAGCCCATGTTCACACTTACATTTTTCATCAGGAACCATGTGATCGCCTTCTTCGAGACCCCAGTCAGGATGCCCCCGATGATGGCACCCCTGATGCTTGCCAGCCCCCCCAGAACGCTTCCCGCCATGACGCTGATGAGAAGGGTGTCGCCGAAATCAACGCTGGTGCTCAGCCACATCGGGATAATGGAGCCAGCGAGGGCCGCCAGCGAGCCTGAGATGAACCA
>CAYLJH010000058.1:0-9999 GCA_964383685.1 uncultured Candidatus Bathyarchaeia archaeon
AACACACAATAACGACTAAGGTCTAATGTGTTTAAAAAACCGGGTTTTCCGGTGATTTATTCTAAAACCTCGGGGTTGACTATGTCCGGTGGTTTTTCACCCTTGAGTGCCGCCACCAGGTTCGTGGCCGCCTTCATGGCCATGGCAAGCCTGGTGTCAGTGGTTGCGCTCCCGATGTGCGGGGCTACAATTACGTTGTCCAGCTCCAGCAACGGGTTGTCACGCTCGATGGGCTCGTTGTTATGGACATCAAGCCCTGCACCTGCAATCCATCCCTCCTTGAGCGCCTTAGTCAATGCTATCTCATCGACAACCGGGCCTCTCGCCGTGTTGATGAGGAAGGCCGTGGGCTTCATGAGCTTCAACTCCCTCTCGCCTATCAGGTGCCTGGTGGCGTCGTTGAGCGGCACATGTAGGCTGACGAAATCGGCTTCTTTCAGTAGTTCATCGAACTCCCTGTACTCAACGCCGAGGCTTTTCTCCTTCTCCGGGCTAGGGGTCCTGTTGTGATAGATGACGTTCATTTTGAAGCCCTTTGCCCTTGGAACCATCTCCTGGCCTATCCTGCCGAGCCCAATGATCCCTAGGGTCTTCCCTGACACATCCGAGCCTAGGAGCATCTTTGGGCCCCAAGCCTTGACCCATTTTCCGTCCCTGACGTACTTGTCTACCTCCACAAGTCTCCTGCTTATGGCCATCATCAACATGAAGGCACAATCAGCCGTTGAGTCATTCAATACTCCTGGTGTGTTTGTGACTATGATTCCCCTCTCTGTGGCATCAGGCACGACTATGTTGTTGTACCCCACGGCGTAATTGCTCACGACTTTGAGGTTTTTACCCAGGTCCATCAGCTCCCCGTCCACCCTATCCGTGAGCATTGGGAGTAGTCCATCGACATCCGTTATTTTCTCTTTAAGAAGCGCCCTCGGGATTGGGTCGTTTTCTCCGTCAAAGATCTCGACATCAGCCACGGACTTTATCAAATCAATGGCTTCTTCGAAGAATTTTCTTGTAACATATACTTTAGGCTTTGGCATGGCCTTTCTATATGGTTTGACCGTCCTTAGGGTATATTATTTTCGTAAATATTCGATCAGAAAAATTCTGATCAGATAGATTAATATTCAGGAAATTCCTGAATATAGATTAGAAGCGTAAATGGCCCAAAAGGACAAGTCCCAGCCCCCAAATCGGGATGAATTGGAGGAGCTATTCGAGAAAACACTAAGGCCACTGCAGAGTAGGAACGCCCGCCATATCTTCCTGATCCTAAGAGACTCGGAAACAGAGTACCTCACCACCTATGACATGCAACCAATTCTTGTAGAGCAAGGAAACAAATTATCAAAAGTCGAGCTCAACAACTGGCTAAGCGCCCTCCAAGAGGTGGGACTTGTCCGAAAGGCATCGGAGCGGGGAAAACCCACGACCCTGCCCTATGAGAGACGCTATACGTTCGATCTTTGGAAATTGACAAAGAAAGGCCGCGAGACCTCGTTCCAGCTTGATGTTTTCAGAGGAAATACCCCTATCCAGGTAAGGGAGAAAGTGGTTGAGAAAACTATAGAAAAGATCGTTGAAGTGCCTGTAGAGAAAATTGTTGAGAAGATTATAGAAAAGCGCGTGGAGATACCAAAGTTCCCAGAGCTAGAAGAAACGAGCTTTGAAGACCTAGACAAGATACGATCCCTATCGACGCATCTCCTGTTGATGAAATCCCTATGTGACAAAGAATCAATGGACCTGTGGAGCCTGTCTGAGCAGACTGGCCTCAACCCGGAAAATATCGTAGAGTTCATAGAAAACCATGCAAAGTCTGCATCAAATACCCTATACCTTTTGGGTGAAATACCTATGGATCTCCGGGGAAAAATAATGCAGAGAATCGGCCTAAGTCCGAGAAAGAACTATACTATATCTCTGAGTCCCGAGGGTAAGAAGATCGCTGAGCGCTTGTCCCTATAACTTTGTAGAGTTAGACAAAAATCCTATTTCCCTTCCTCTTCTCCCCCTATGTGCCCATTCGGTCTTTCTGAAAACCTAGTAAAAACTGGGACACAAATCATGTCCAAAGTGTTGAAGGTACCTTTACTATAAGGCGTAAAACATTCGTTTGTTCAATCTACATAAATAACGCAATTTTGATGCCCTATACGGGAGTTTTTTAACCGTTTTGACATGACTATTGATTTTATATATAAACTATGAAAAATGGTTTGGACGCAAACCCTATCCATGTGTTTTTTGACCTTTTTTATGGTAAAAACGATTGTGAAGACGCAACTTTTTATCCATTGATGTTAAGAGAGGGGGTGTAGATGACTATGGCGCTGGAACTGAGAGATGAGCTGTTGCCTAATGGCGTTCGACTGATTACTGAAAAGAACCCCGCATCCCTAAGCACGAGCTTTGGATTATGGGTCAATGTTGGTTCCAGAGATGAGGGGGATGGGCTTGAGGGTGGAAGTCACTTCCTAGAGCACCTACTTTTCAAGGGTACCCCGACTAGGTCAGCGAGCGAAATATCCTCTGTAATTGAGAACCGTGGAGGCTACATGAACGCGTTCACTGATCGGGACATGACTACCTATATCGCAAGGACTAGGGCAAAGGATCAGAGCATCGCAACTGAGGTCCTGTCAGACATGCTGGTCAACAGTGTTCTGGATTCCAAAGATGTGGAGATGGAGCGATCGGTGATCCTTGAGGAAATCAAGCGGGTTCAGGACGATCCTGCAAGCCTTATCCATGAGCTATACACGGCGAACATTTGGAAGGGCAATAGAGCCGCTCACTCCATCACAGGGACTTTGGATACCATATCCAAGATGTCTCTTGAGTCAATCAAGGGCTATTACAAGGAACACTATGGCGATATCGTCGCCGTGGCCGCGGGTGCTGTAGACCATGAAAAGATGGCAAATGACCTCACATCTTTCATACAAAAAGGTCTAGGTAAATCAAGTAAAAAACGTTCAAAGCCTGAGCATACTCCCGGAAAAAATATGGTAGAAAGGGATTCAGGACAAGTCCAACTTGCCATGGCTTATCCAGGCGTTCATTACGGGCATGATGACAGTGCTGCCGTCACTATAATTTCCAGCTACCTTGGGGTGGGCTCAAGCGGCAAACTATTCCAGGAGGTAAGGGAAAAGCGGGGGCTTGTCTATAGTATCTTTGCATATAACCAGAGCCTGGAGGACGTTGGGGCCTTTGTGGTGCTGGCTGGCACGAGCAAGCAAAACGTAGCTGAGGTGGTGGATGTAACCCTGAAGGAGTTAGAGCTATTGAAACAGGGTCTAACTCCAGATGTCCTTGAAACCGTGAAGCAGAAGACAATCGGCATGTTCATCCTGGGCTCGGAGAGTAACCAGAGGAGGATGCACCAGATAGGTGTCTCAACGTTGAGGCTTGACAACCCAAGGACAGTTGACGAGATTGTTCAACTGCTTGAGAATGTCACTGTCGAGGATGTCGCAAGAATTGCCACTCGAACATTCGACCTGAACAAGGCGTCAGTAACCGCCCTCGGGATGTCTGAGTCCGACTCTGAGGGCTTGGAGAAATATTTCTCCTAAACCCTCGAAAATACACTGTAGCTGTGAGCATCTTTTACACGTTTACCCTGGGTATTTTAGCCTAAAATGTTCGTTAAAACAATGGTTTTTGATCCTATTTTTCGATCTTGTTTGGGCGGCCTGATTTACCGTGAATTATCCCTTTTCGTCTCAGAATGCTGAGACAAAACCGTCATTTTTCATTAAATCTGAGTGCTCTTTTAGGAACGACCGTAAGTGACTATTATTTGACGAATTTTCCTAGGTCAAGACCCTAGGTTAGATGAAAAGAAAACTGTAGTTGATGTATTAGATTTCGAGGATCGCGCCCTTGTCGGCGCTTGTGACCAGCTTGGCATACCTTGCTAGATAACCTGTCGTCACATTCGGGAGCCTGGGCTTCCATGCGGCCTTCCTCTTTGCTAATTCCTCATCGGAGACGTGGAGGTGCAGTTTCCTGTTGGGAACATCAATGCTCAGCTTGTCTCCGTTCTTTATCAGGGCTATTGGGCCACCGACCGCAGCCTCTGGGCTGATGTGTCCGATACATGGTCCACGGCTTGCGCCGCTGAATCTGCCATCAGTCAGCAGGGCTACCTTGTCTAGCCCATAACCCATGACCGCGCTTGTCGCCGCAAGCATCTCACGCATGCCTGGGCCTCCCTTGGGTCCCTCGTACCTGATGATGACGATATCACCGTTCACGATCTCGCCTGCATGGATCGCCTTCAGCGATTCCTCCTCTGTGTCGTAGCACTTTGCAGTAGCAGAGAATACCCACATTGATGGATCAATCGCAGCCAGTTTGGCAACCCCACCGCCAGGTGAGATGTTGCCCCTCATGATTGCGATTCCGCCTGTCTCGTGGATCGGGTTCTCTAATGTCCTGATGACCTCGTCGTCGTGGATCAACACACCATCGAGGTTCTCCTTCATGGTCTTACCAGTTGTAGTGATTACGCTCGTGTCAAGCTTGTTTCCCAGCCTCTTCAGGACGCCGGGGATTCCTCCTGCCGCGTGTAGGTCAACAATCTTGAGTGGCCCAGCCGGTGCCATGTTGATGAGGTGGGGCGTATCCTTGCTGATCTCGTCGAACAGGTCAAGGGGCAGATCGATGCCGCACTCATCCGCGATAGCCTTGAGGTGCAGTACAGTGTTCGTGCTTCCCCCCAGCGCCATGTCCGCTGCAATCGCGTTCCTGAACGCCGCCTCGGTCATGACCTTTCTTGGGGTGATGCCATTCTCAAGTAGCTCAATTATTTTCTCGCCGGCTTTCTTGGCCAGTTTCGCCCTCTGACTCCCTGTCGCGTTGGCAGTTGCCATGTAGGGAAGGGTCATCCCGATGCTCTCAATGAGGCACTGCATGGTGTTGGCCGTGAACATTCCTCCGCAGGCCCCTGGACCGCAGCAGATGTCCTCAAGGTACTTGACCTCCTCGTCGCTGATCTTGCCGCCAACGGCTAGGCTTGCCGCCTCGAAGAGCTCCTGAACGGTGATGGTCTTGTCCTTGAAGTGACCCCACTTTGGGCACCCTGGCTCCATGGGTCCTCCGAGTACAAAGATAGTTGGGATATCTAATCTGGCAGCTGCCATCATCATGCCTGGATCGATCTTGTCGCAGGTCGTGATACACACCATGGCGTCAAATCCGTGGCCAGTAATCATTACCTCGATGCTGTCGGCGATGAGCTCCCTGCTTGGCAGGCTCATCTTCATGCCGGCATGGCCCATTGCGATGCCGTCACAGACAGCGATGGTGTTGAACTCACGGGCCAACCCACCGGCTGATGCGATACCAAGCTTGACCTGTGTCGCGATTTGATTCAGGTGAACATGACCTGGGTTGATGTCCGTATAACTGTTGACGACGGCGATGAGGGGTTTCTTCATGTCGTCCTCGGTCGCGCCGGTTCCCTTCAAAAGTGCCCGGTGGCTTATCCTCTCGGGGCCGTCGTAAACTTTGCTGCTCTTATGCCTCGGATTATAACTCATAACCTCTGAGACACGACGACTCTTTATAATATTAGTGGGAAACCGTTTTTGAGAAAGAAAAAGATGGGTTTACCACTTCTCGTGATGTACCCTGTCCTCTTTGTACCTGCCTGATGGGGGCTTCTCCTCGTCAGGCACGCCAATTGCGATTACCCCCAGCGGGAAAACCGTTTTCGGCAGTTCAAGTAACTCCCTGATCTTGTAAACGATATCATCGTTTGGATACAGGCCACACCATGTTGCCCCGTAACCCATGGCATGTACCGCCAGCAGGATGTTCTCGATTGCAGCGGAGCAGTCCTGCTGCCAGAACCCTGGGCACGTCTGGAGCTCCGGGTCGGCACATACGGTGATGCCAAGGGCCGCCTTCTTGAGCATACCCGTGTATGGCTGGATCTCGTTGATCTTGTCGTGGGTCTCCTTTCTCTTTGTGATCACAAAGTGCCAGGGCTGCTGGTTGCAGGCCGAGGGTGCCGCCATTGCCGCCTCTAGCATGGTCTTGACATCGGCTTCCGGGATGTCCTCGCCGGTGAACTTGCGGATGCTTCTCCTGCTTAGTATGATGTCAATAAATTCCTTACTCATGGGCAATACCAGCAAGTCCGGGTTTCTTAAATGATTCGAAGGAGGGAGGTCAGGAGAGGTTCTTGTTGATGCCTAGTTGCTTGAATATTGAACGAAGGGCCTCTACTATCGCTGGGTCTGATGGTGTTATCGCCTCTGTAATTACATAGACTTCCTTGGGGAACAATGTAGTACTCATTCATTTTCACCTCCGGTAAACTGTTTCATCCATTTTTTGCGTGAACTAGACTCGGTCATTACCTGGTTGTAGGCAGATAGGACGTCGGTGTCGATTGTTTTGTTGAAAGTGTCGAAGTACCATGCCAATATATTGTAGGGATTGAACTGTGTGTTTACATCCTGGAGATATGATGCCAGGATCAGTGCTACTTCTCGAAATTGTAGTGAGCGGTACACGATATCATTGTAGTTTATGCGTTCGTTTCCGAGTCCAGAGATCTCGTTCTTGACTTCATCTAAAACTGACCTCAGCTTCTTGTCGATCTGGATGGTCGTTTTATCGGACATGTTATAGACCTCTTATAGTTTACCGATAAGAGAACTATAGTTTTACTATAAATATGTTATGGTGGTGGTATAGGATTACCACTTGTTACTGTGCACTCGCTCCTCGTCGTAGTTCTCACGGGGAGGCTTCACAACGATGGTCACGCCCAGGGACACTATTCCCAGAGGTGTGACATTGTCAGGGATCTCGAACAGGTCTTTCGTTCCCTTGATCAAAGCCTCGCTCGGGTGGACGCCGAGCCAGACCGCCCCATAACCCAAGGCGTGTGCCGCTAACAGCATGTTCTGTGTTGCTGCTGCGCAATCATGTATCCAGAAATCGGTGTCCTGGACCTTGGTATCGCCTAGCACGACAATCGCGTGGCTGGCCTGTCCAAGCATCTTGGAGTACGGATGGTACTCAGGCACCTTGTCCAGTATAGCCCTGTCACCAACAACTATGAAGTGCCAAGGCTTGTTGTTGTGTGCGCTTGGCGCGTTCATCGCTGCCTCCAGTAATACCTTGATGTCCCCGTCAGGGATCTTCTCGCCCGTATAGTTCCTGATGCTCCTCCTACCCATAATCGCTTTCAATGCTTCCATGTATATCACCCAAAAAGGATACAAGCCCCTATATCAAACATAGCCCATGAGCCTGCCCGAAAAGAGCCGCGTTAAGGCGAGATATGATGAGCTGGGCGGGAAGATGTACGATGTCCGGTACACGGAGGAACAAACGGCAAAATACGAGCATATTTTGAGTTACTTGGGTAGGGGTAAAACGCTGGATAATGGCTGTGGCACCGGGCTATTTCTGCCATTTCTGGGCGAATATTCAGTGGGGCTTGATCTCTCATCCGAGTTGCTGAGGGAGGCCCGTGAGAGGGCTGGAAACCGTGCCCTTGTCCAGGGTGACTCCGAGAACCTGCCCTTCAGGGCGGCTGTATTTGAAAACATGGCATCTATCACCGTGATTCAGAATTTACCCAGCCCAAAAAAACTAATCACTGAATCGTCAAGGGTAGTCAAACAAAATGGTACCATAGTTATCAGCTCTCTGAAACGCGTCTACTCCGAGGATGAGTTCAGTAATCTTGTGGAAACGGGTGGGTTGACAGTAAATATCGTGAATGATATCGAAAACATCAACGACTGGATAGCGGTAATAAGAAACACACGATAGATGAGTATCAAATAGTTTAGTTCAGAAGGTTTTTATAGCCTGCACATCGCACATGTATTAAATTCATAAAAGGTGCAATACTTGGAAAGAAGAAAAAAACCATTGAATGTTTTGATGAAATCAAATGGAAGTAATGTGGAAATCGCACTCAAGGGAAGGGGCTCTTACAGGGGAAAGCTGGTCCGTGCAGATGGGTACATGAACATGATCCTCAAGGACTCTAGGGAGTACGATAAAACCGGGCTAGTCGCCAAGTATGGAGACATATTCATCAGGGGTAACAACGTAGTTTACGTTGTCATCGACCCAAAGACCCTCGCACCAGGCGAGTAACCCTCTCCTTTAGAACACGTTATTATACACCAAAAGCTTCTCAGAGATAGTTGATCTCCATGAAAGTGATTGTAGCCGTAACCGGGGCATCGGGCACATTGTACGCCGAGGGTTTTCTCAAGGCAGCCAAGGAGCACGGCATAGAGACCCATCTCATAATCACTGAAGCGGGGGAGAAGGTTGCTAAACACGAGCTCGGCGGTATTGATGGGCTTGTTGAGCTGGCCGATACGGTTTACGACCAAGATGACCTGCTCGCCGGGATAGCAAGCGGCAGCCACGACGTTGATGCCATGGTAATAGTTCCCTGTACGATGAAGTCCGTTTCAGCGATAGCCCACGGGTTTGCAGACAACCTCGTCACTAGGGCGGCCGATGTGCAACTCAAGGAGGGCAGGCCGTTGATACTTGTCCCGAGGGAAACCCCTGTCCACGCCATCCACCTTGAGAACATGGCCAAGCTGGCCCATCTAGGGGCAATTATTCTCCCTGCGATGCCCGGGTTCTACCATGACCCGAAAAGCATTCAGGACTTGGTTGATTTCATCACTGGCAAGATCCTCGACCAGCTAGGTAAGAAAAACAGCTTGTACCGGCGCTGGGGCTCAGACTAGTCCCTTGAGCTCCCTACCAATCTGTTCAAGGTAGGATAGCATGAAATCGTGGCGCTTTGCAGCCATCTCCTTCGCCATCTCCGTGTAGAGCATATCCTTTAGGTTGAGCAGCTTCTCGTGGAAGTGACCGATAAAGTCCTCTATGGGCCTGCTGTGCTCGACCCCGTATTGTGCTGCCCTGTACGCGCCTACTGCCCCCATTGCATCAAGCTTGTCGGCATCGCTTAGAATCCTGGCCTCTAGGGTTAATGCCTCGCCTCCAGCCGAGAAACTGTGCACCTCGATGGCGTGTACTATGCCATCGACGATGGCCAGGTCCCACACCTTATCCGTCAGTATCTTCTTGGCCTGTTTGGCGCTAATTGATGCGTGGTTATCGTTGGGCCGCCCGATATCATGTAGAATCGCCGCTGGTATCAGCACGGCCATGTCCGCGTTGTAATTGATGCCAATTACCTCACACAGACCTATAACCCGCTCAGTATGGTCGTACCCGTGGCAGCCGCTGGACTCCTGTTTAGCCCTAGAATAATCCTCCAGCTCGGGGTAGTCGCTCAAAGCTTCTCTATCCTTGAGTCCCTGCCCACGTTCACCGACAGGACTCCCTTAAAACTGCTGATGAAACAGTTTATGAGCTTGACCTTGTCCCCCGGCTTGACTCCTTCGAGCTCAGCTATCGTCTCGTTCCAGACGGTGAGCTCCCTGGAAGTCACTTCATCTTGGACAATCCCATCGACAAGGGTGTGCTTCTTACCTCGATTGGTCTCAATCTCCCTGGGCTCCTCAAGGCTAATGATGGTGACCTCCAGATCCAACTCCTCCATACCGGGGCGTAACTCTCCGAGGTTCATTTTCAATGTCTGGTGTATTGTTTACTCGATAAAAGGGTATCCCGGTCTGCCTTTCTTTGCTCAAAGAATAATGATAAAACTCTGGGGGTACCATTAGCCATGATGAGCCACGTTCTTGAGTGCCTGGAGTGCGGGCACGGGACAAGCGACGATAACCCCATCACGGTTTGCCCTGAATGCAGGGGCTTGATGGAGTACAGGCTCATCATTGACAAGGTGAAATTTAACGGCCCGATGACATTCTGGCGGTACAGACCGGTTCTGCCGGGGGTATCCAAGAAGGTAAGCCTCGGCGAGGGCGGCACGCCGCTGCAGAAGGCAGAGCGGCTGGCCGAATCGCTCCACTTCAACAACCTCTACCTCAAGGACGAGACCAGGAACCCCACAAACAGCTT
>CAYLJH010000059.1:0-9951 GCA_964383685.1 uncultured Candidatus Bathyarchaeia archaeon
AGGCCCTTGAAGATGCTGGAAGTGTACTCTGCCGTCTTGTGCTCCTCCTAGCGGCCTTCGCCAGCATCGTCGGAGGAGTACTCGTACTGTTTGTGAAGGAGAAACCGCCGGAGGGAAAATCCCTGAAGCTTGACCTGAAGAGGCTGTTCAGCGATCCCAGGCTCACCCGCTACCTTTCCCTCAACTTCGTTTACGGCATGGGCATGAGCACCGCGTGGCCCCTGTTCCCTTTCGTCATAACCGACAAGCTCAACATGACCGTCTGGCAGGTCGCCACACTGAGTCTGGCCAGCAGCGGCGTGTCCACCATCGCCCAGAGAAAGCTTGGAGGCTTCATGGACAGGGTTGGAAGGAAACCAGTCATCGTCATGAGCAGGATGATGATGGCTGTAGCTCCCATAGCTTACGCCTTCGCCACCCAGTGGTACCACATCACCATCGCCGAGCTATTCCTGGGCGTCGGAATGGCGGCGTGGATGATCAGCGAGTCAACGTACGTCATCGATCTGGCCCCCGTTGACCTGAGAGCCACGTATCTGGCCAGTAGCATGACGGCCTTCGGAATAGCTACGTTCATCGGAAGCAACCTTGGCGGGTACGTGGTGGACAACTTCCTGTCAACCTCGGGGTTCACGGGGATCAACCAAGGACTCCTCATCTCGGCCGGCCTCAGGATCGTTTTTGGCTTCGCGTATACAACGGCGTACGAGACGAGGAAAACAGAACCGTCATTAACCCCCGAAACATAGCCCAATACGATACTTATGGAACTCAAATGGTTGGGGCATTCATCCTGGAAGCTAAAGACGGGGGGCGTGACCATATACATCGACCCATACGAGGGGGAGTACGATGAGCCGGCGGATATCATCCTCAGCACCCACCACCACGACGACCACTGCAAGCCCGCCAAGGTGGCCCTCATCAAGACAGATGAGACAAAGATCATCGCCACCCCCGAGTGCGGTGAGAAACTGGGCATGGAAGTCAAGTCCCTGAAACCTGGGGAGTCCACGCGAATCGGCGAGATCGCGGTCAAGGCCGTGGAGGCATATAACTTCAAACGGTTCAGGAACCCCGGCGAGCCCTACCACCCCAAGGGGGTGGGCGTGGGGTATATCGTGTACGCCGAGGGGAAAGCCATCTACCATGTAGGTGACTCGGACTTTATCGATGAGATGAAGGACGTAAAAGGCATTGACGTTATGCTTGTCCCGAGCGGAGGCACTTATACTATGGACTGCCCAGATGCCGTCGAGGCTGCCATGGCAGTTAACCCCGTCGTGGCGATCCCTATGCACATCTGGGACACTGATCCGAACGAGTTCAAGGTCCAGGTTGAGTCTGCCTGTAGCACAAAGGTAAAAATGATGAAGCCAGGGGAAACCCTGAGCCTCTAACTATTTCTTGCCCCACATATCAAGCGGGGGCTGCATCCCCTCGGGGATTGGAGTCTTGTACTCCTTGCCCATGGTCCTCCTGCGGTGCTCCTCCCATGCCCTCTCCCTGAGTCCGGCGTCCGTCAGCAGGTCCAGGCCCACCGAGGCTATCACCTTCGAGGCGAAGATGAGACTCTTGTGGCCGATGCTGTGGGCGCTGGCAGCCACGTTCATCCAGCTGTGGCCGGGCGTCCCCAGGGGCCATGTCGCCGTGGAGAACTCCATGGTGGGGGCCATCCAGCTGACATCACTGACATCAGTACTACCCGGGCTCACGATGCCGTCGTTCCATGGATCAGGGACGGACGTGTCCATGACGACGTCCACTAACTCCTCCCATCCGGGTCGCTGGCTCTTCCTGAGGCTGCCTATCTTTCCTTCCCTGGACACTGATTTGGTGAGCTTTCTCCCCCACTCGATCTCGTCATCGGTATATGTGGGGGTCCCGATCTCCCTCATGTTGTTGACAACGGTCTCGCTCAGCACCTTGTTGGGGATCTTGTTGTAGATTCCCTTGATGAACTCGATCCGAAGCTCAGTCTCCGTCATCAGCGTTGCGCCCTCCGCAATCTTAAGTACCCTCTTGTAGATGTGGTCCACCTGGCTTCTCTCAGGTGCCCTGACCAGGTACCAGCTTCTAGCGTACCCTGGTACAACGTTGGGTTGCCCTCCCCCTTCCTCGATGACATAGTGTATCCTCGCCTCCTGGACGACGTGCTCCCTGAGGAAGTTGACTCCAACGTTCATGAGTTCAACCGCATCCAGCGCGCTCCTGCCGTGCTCGGGGCTTCCCGCTGCGTGGCTTGTCTTGCCCGTGAAATGGAACTTGACGCTGTTGTTTGCCAGGCTGCTGGCGAGGCTCCCAGTGTTCATACTGCTGGGGTGGTGGCTGATCACGGCGTCCACGCCGTCAAACACGCCATCCCGTACCATCCAGACCTTACCGCTGGCGCTCTCCTCGGCAGGTGTCCCGAAGAATCTCACTGTGCCCTCAAGCCCGTGCTCCTCCATGGCGTACCTGATGGCTACCGCCCCCGCCAGTCCCGATGTCCCATGTATGTTATGACCGCAGCCCTGACCCGGAGCTCCGGTTTCAATAGGGTCCTTGTCTGTTGATACCTTCTGGCTGAGTCCTGACAGGGCATCATACTCCCCCATCACACCAATGATGGGTTTTCCCTTCCCATAGTCGGCAACAAAGGCTGTGGGCATGCCACCGACTCCTTCCGTTATACAGAACCCGTGCTTTTTCAGCTCGTCAATCATCAGTTTGGCTGATTTGAACTCCAGTAAACCGAGCTCGGGGCAACTCCACAGCTCGTCGCTTAGCTCAATAATATCGTCGTGGTTCTGATCGATCCAACCTGTTGCTGAATTCTTTGTTTCGCTGGTCATAATCAAAATGTGTCTGTCAGGTTTTTAAGCATGTTCGGGTTCGCCAAACTCTTCCCTGAACAGATCGAGCCTGACGACCCTGTATGCCGGGTAATACGCCTGACGGTATGGCTCGGTGTGGTGCATGGGATTTATTCCATTCTTGTCGATGGAGTCCCGTATTTCCTTGATTAGCTCCCACTCCATTGTCAGCTCCCCCGACTCCACTATATTAACGAAAACCTTCCAGAGCTCAATGAATTTTTCATTGTTGCCGGTCATCGTTGCCGAGGCGGTCATAACCCGGAACAAGACGTCAAGGCTCAGGTTCCTCCTCAAGAATGGCCTGAGGTTGACCCTGACCATTGAGCCATCAGGGGAGACAGGCTCAATCAGGGGGCGATCCGGGTAATCCTCTAATGGTATTCTACCTGCCTCTTCCCAGAGGTATTCCTTGGCCTTCCCAGTGATAATATGGCTCACTCCATAAACTCCCTGAAAGATGAGTTTGTAGACGTCCCTCGGCTGGGCTAGGGGGTACCTTTCAACGTGATTTATTAGGAACCTTCTATTTGTTTTAGTCAAATTCCCCCGATATTAGAGCTTTACCGGATCATATAACTTTAATTGGTTCGATTTAACTTCACATAACATACAAATATATATTAATTCCAACCTAATTCATCCTGTCCTCATGAGTGAGAAACTGAGGGTGAACGGTTTCATTTGAAGCATGATCGCCGCAACAAGTTTTTCCTCGTAATCGGATAAATGGTGAACAGTGTATGGCTGACTACGAAGTATCTAGGATATTGACCGGAATTAAAGGGATAGATGCAATGCTTGGGGGAGGAATCCCTGATAAAAGCATCATTCTTCTCTGTGGTGGACCAGGAGTTGGAAAGACGATCCTGACCCTTCAGTATATGATGTCAGCAGTAGCACGTAGTGAACCATGTGTATATGTTTCTCTTGAAGAGCCGATGGAGAAGAAGACACTAAACGCCCGTGCGTTTGGGTGGGACCTGAATAAAGCAGAGGCGGATAACCTGATTGTTACACTCGACATCTACATGGTGCCCCACAGCCAAGGCGTGGTTGAGCCAATTGACCGGAAACGAGGCAAGATCCAGTTCAGCATCGAGCACGAGATTGAAGCCGCGGTTAAACGAATCGGGGCAAAACACATTATAATTGATCCCCTCACCAGCATCCTCGTACACGAGTCAAGGTCTGGAAAGAAGCGTCACCTTATCTGTCAATTATTTGACACGATCCGGCGAATGAACTGTACTGCGATAGTTACCTCGGAAGGGTTACCACGTGTGAACGAGTTCTATATGGAGCAGTTCCTTGCTGACGGTGTCGTCTTGCTGGGAAAGGACATGCTCGATTTCAAGCTCATTAAGACCTTGCGTATTGACAAGATGCGTGGCATCGATTTCGATGACCAGCCACGGCGATACGTTATCACCCCAAGAGGATTTCAAGTGTTCAACACTGAGCCCGTGCTAGTCTAGGACTCGATGAAATATGTTTAAGAACTTGATTTACCCTTTCGCAAAACGCTACGCGTTAAATTTTCTCAATGAGAGGAACCCTCAGGAAAAATCCTACAACCTGCTTAAGAAAAAACTGAGCCATCAATCGAAATCTGTAATCGGGAAAAAACTAGGTATCACCTCAAAAAGTAAGATCGAAGACCTCCCTTTGACCAAGTACGGTTTCTATAAGCCGTTCTTCGAGAACCCAAGAGATGGAGATTTCATTTATCCATTAAACGATTACGTCAAAGCGACGACAAGTGGAACCATGGGTAAGCCCAAGGTCTTCATGATGCCCAAGAAAGGCATATGGGATAATCTCCAAAAAACCGGGTTCTCTGTGATGTTGATTCTCACTCATGATGGAGAAAAAGTGACCTTCCAGATCGGAGATACAGTCTACAGGAATGCTCCCGGTGGATCGCATATCAGCGCTTTCTTGACTGACATTTTTGATGACAAAAACTCGGGCTGGGTAAATCAGGTGCCAAATATCGATGATCCATTTAACGTCAAAGTTGATTATTTCGTAAAAAATCATCAGTCCATTGATGTTGCGTATATGACAATCACCACTTTAATTGATGATATCATACCGAGGCTTGACGAGGACATTTATCTAAAAGGCTTCATGAGTCAAGATCGTTCGGCCGAGGTCTTGAAGGAAGACATTAAGAAACTCACGGGAAACTACCCAAAAACAGTATATGGAGCAACCGAAGCCTTGTTTCCCTCGATACCTTCGATCGAACACCCAGGAAGTTTTCTCTTCGACTGGAGAGTTCTTTACTCCGAATTCCTCCCAGAGAATGAACAGGAGAGTGTTGAGGGTATGGATAATAAACCCACGAGCGAGTTGCTCAGCATTGACGATATCGTGGTCGGAGAAAGGTACCAGCTCATCATTACCCCGTTAAAAACCGACATGACCAGGTACGTGATGCCCGATATTTTAGAATGCGTTGCCGAAAGGGACAATATTCTTGAGACAGAGTTCCCGGTTTTCAAGTACTATGCCAGATCCGATAGGCTGATCGTTCTTCACAACTTTACCAGAATCGCCGAAGACGAGCTAATTCAGGTTCTAACCGCGGCTGGCGTATCTTTCGCGGAGTTCACGGCGAGGCGTGAGCTAGACGGTTCAAGGGATTATCTGCACTTGTACATCGAGCAAAGAGGTGAAAAACCTGTGGAAGATATCACTGGGCGGATTCACGAAAAACTTGTCGAATATGACAAGGACTGGCGTGACCTCAGTAGCTTCCTCGGTTATATTCCACTCAAAGTCACCATGCTTCCAAAAGGCTCTTTTAAACGATACTTGGAGAAGCTCAAAGGGTCTCCCAGAGTGGAGAAAATAAACATGAATGAGGAGCGTTTCAAGGACCTAATTTCATATATTGGTTAAGTCAAGGATTTTGTCCGTCATTTTCTCGAACTTCAAAATATCTTCTTTCACATGTGACTCGGGATAATATATTCCACTGATTTGAACCATGCTCGATTTAAGAATCGGAAGCTTTGAGATCATGAGGCTGTACACCCTTTTCCATCCGTGCGTATGAATCATCGATGAGAAAGTGTAAATAATTATCTCACACCTGATCCTCTTTTCGTTTGAAAACTCGATGATGTCAGTTAATAAAATGTCAAGGGCGTTAATGTCGTCATTTATTGTGAGCATTGGTTGGTTAAACACAGTGTTAGTGTCTCTGCCCCCTGGTATCATCCTGACGATATAGACTTCGTCTGATCCAACCCCTACGGATTGGAGTTTATGGGGTGATATCAAGTCGTATGTGGTTACAAGGATGGTGCGGATGCCCGTTTTTACGTTACTCTTCACTCGCTCCTTTACCCATTGAACTTCCAACTCCTTTGTCGCCTCCTGTCCATTTAACAAAGTGAAAGTCCACAGATTGTTATTATTGTATGAAGCGGGGATGCCTCCCATGAGGTAGCTTGTCATATCATCAACAACATAGGAGAACCTGGGGTATGTCATACCCAACAATATGATCAGTTTACTGAAAATGGCGAAGACCTCTAAATAGAATGGGGACATTAACTCAAACGGGATCGCGATATTAGTTAGTAGAAGAGAGAAATATCCCACTACCAGCAAATCCAGCGTGGCCGTGTATTTTATTCGAAGTATTAGAAGTCCAAACGCGAGAAACAGGTATGGACTGAGGGAAACTGCCCAGCCAAGTGATTCTGATCCTGACGTATAATATAATGCAACTATCAGTAACGGTATCGAGATTGATGAAGCGAGGACCTCTTTTTGCTTCCCAACAAGGTTGCCGATACCTGTAATTATCAGGATAAAGCCTGGGATAAAGAGACCCAGATAGTTTGCTAGGGCAATTGATACGTTAACATTGGGGGTGCTGATTGGTATCATCGACCTTACTATGATGCTCAGCCCATAGAATCCAAACCCAAGACCCCATAATAGATAGAACCTTCGTTGAGTCCTTCGATATATCCCGTAAAGATACGGCATAAAACCTAGAGTTAATATGCCGTTTACCAGTCGAAGTCCTTCAGTATATGGGATTTGCATAATTTAACGCTAGAACAAAGGCGTCTATTTACCTATTTAACACTATATTGGTTCTATATATTTCATATATACGCCCTACAAAAACCCTTATTTGGAGACATAATCAAATATGCACAAAGAAAGAGGAAATTAATTAACATATTAAACTAATCGTCTCATTTGGAGTCCTCAAGTTCCCTAGTCTAACTCAATTATGAAAGTTCCCATTAACTATCTCATCAAACAAGAATTCCTAAACAATAATGAAATGCATCCATTTTAATCAGTGAATAGGATATTATGAATCTTTTATTTCTCTAACTTGGAAACAAAAATGTTTCCATCTTTAGTCGCTATCCACCTGATAACATCGCCATCTTTCAATTCCATGAACCTGAAAATTCCTGATGGTATCGTGGTTCTCCGCCTGTAGCCTCGCACGGTGATATGGGTATCCTCCATGGCCACAATGTCATCGGTGTCAATCTTTGGCATGAAATAGAATGTGTACACAGTACCTATAGTCTTTGCGGAGGATTGTGGAAAACTATCCCACATTCCCCTACCTTTTTAAAACCCAACCTCATTCAAGGGAAGGGAGAGGAAATTGAATGACTGGGAAAAAGTCCTCTAAGAAAAAAGAGCTAATCTCCAAGGACAACTTTACCGAATGGTATGACAACGTCCTCCTTGAGGCGAAGATAGCTGACGACAGGTACCCCGTGAAGGGATTCACGGTATATACAGGATGGGGCATGAGAATCGCAAGACGCATCATAGCCATGCTGGAGGAGAAACTAGACGCAACGGACCATGATCCAATGCAGTTCCCAGTCGTGATACCTCAGAGCAGTTTCCAAAAAGAGGAGGACCATATCGCCGGGTTCAGCGGCGAGGTCTTCTGGATCACACACGCAGGCGATAACGAGCTGGAGAACAAGCTCGTGCTGAGGCCAACCTCAGAGACCGCCATATACCCAATGTTCAAGCTCTGGATGAGGAGCCACCAGGACTTCCCCATCAGGATGCAGCAGACATGCAACGTTTACCGGTATGAGACCAAGGCAACCCGCCCTCTGTACCGTGGAAGGGAGTTCCTATGGAACGAGGGTCATACGGCCCACGCAAAATACGAGGACGCCGAGGAACAGGTCAAGGTAGCCATCAGGCTCTACAGCGAGGTATACGATGAACTGGGATTGAGCTATATCAAGCTAAAGAGGCCCGTCTTTGACAAGTTCGCGGGCGCTGACTATAGTGTCGCATTCGACACATGGAACCCAGATGGTAAGGTGAACCAAATAGGCACGGTACACCAACTGGGTTTCAACTTTGGAGAGGCGTTTGAGCAGACATTCGAGGACGAGAACGGGGAGCAGGCCACCGCCGCCAACACCTGCTACGGAATGGGTTTTGGAAGGACTTTAGCCGCTACCATCGCCCACCACGGTGACGACAATGGATTGGTACTACCTCCCAAGGTGGCTCCTAAACAGGTGGTCATAGTTCCAATACTGTTCAGGGGCAAGGAGGAGATAGCCATGGATTATGCCAAGGAGCTTGAAGCAAAGCTCAAGGATGCTGGCATCCGAGTAGTACTGGACGGCGATAACCGGACTAGCCCGGGCGACAAGTACTACAAATGGGAGATGTACGGAGTGCCCCTCAGGCTTGAGGTGGGACCGCGTGAGGCCCAGAACAAGAAGGCAACCCTCGTCAGGCGGGACAACTTTGAGAAAGTTCAGGTCGAAGAGGTCGCTCTGGTTGACAAGGTCAACGAGTTGTTCGAGGCGATCTTTGAGAACCTGAAGGCCAAGGACAAGGCAAAGCTTGACAGTCTACTGAAGGACGCCTATGATATGGATCAGCTCAAAGCCTACATGGACGCCCGTCTCATCGTTAGGGTCAACTGGTGCGGTGACGCCGAATGCGCCATGAACATCAAGGACCAGGTGAGCGGGGAGATCAGGGGGACAAGGTGGGGAGTTGAAGAAGAGCCTACGGGTAGCTGTGTCTTCTGTAAAGACGAGGGCAAGTACATAGCCTATGTCAGCAGGACATACTAGACCTCTATTTTCATACCGTCGAAGGCGGTCTCCATGCCCGCTTTTTCTACTATTTTCCACTGATCTCCGTTTTCTACTATCGACGGGTTTGTGTGGTTGAAATGAGTGAAGATCACCCGGCCAATGCCCCTTTCCTTCAGTATCTCAACGGCTTTCTCTTGCGGTACGTGACCCAAGTTGTAGCTCGTGATTGGTATCCCACTGATCCTATCTAGCTCGTCGTCCCACCAGAACGTGGCGTCCATGAGGAAAACGTCAGCTCCCTCCAGCCTATCAAGGAGCCAGGGGTCAAGCCTGCCCAGGTCAGGGGCGTAGACTAGCCTCCTGTCCCCATGTTTTATCTCGTAGGCGTATGTGCTGCTTGGGTACTTCCTTCCGTTCTCAAGTACCTTGGTATGGGATACCTCAAAGCCCGTGATCTCCAGTTCCCCTAACCTCGTGATCGTTTTCTTCGGCTCTAATTTGATGGGGATCACATAGTTTCGAGCAAGCCTCCCCAGTTCCCCGAAATAGTTGGGGCTCTCTTCTGAGCCGAACAAGAAATCGATTAGGTCAGGTGGGCCGTACATGGGAAGCTCAAAGCTTTTTCCCGTGCAGAACTCGGCTACTCCCACGGTATGGTCGGCGTGTCCGTGTGTCAGAAAGACCGAGTCTATCCTGCTCTCCCTGAACGACTCCCCTGCGGTTTCTATCCTTGGAACTATCCCGTTGGACTCAAACTGGGCTTTCAGGTCATGACCAGCGTCAATTAATACGTGCCTATCACCGTCAACTGTCGCAGTGATAGATGAACGAGTCCGCCTTAGCCTGGGTGCAAGTCGAGCCGCAGAGCAGTTCGGGCAAGTGCAGTCCCATTCAGGGACGCCCCCGATTGATGCTGTACCGAGAACGGTAATCTCCATACAGTTTTCTGGCTCCTTTCCGTGTTTAAGGTGATCGGGCAGGTCTGATTACCCTTATCCACCCAAACTGCAAGGGTT
>CAYLJH010000060.1:0-9936 GCA_964383685.1 uncultured Candidatus Bathyarchaeia archaeon
GGATTCCGTTACATCGTGACAGCGGCAAACAATCTTTTTCACCATTTTAATTTAACACCATCTCGTTCGCGAGACAAAATAACATGTTTCAAGCTCCTTCGATGAGAGGCCCCAGTTCGAGTTATGACTGTCCATATCATAATTTCACCTAGTCTTGAATCTGATTAGGGTGATTGTACGAGTTAATAAAACCGAGGATTCACGAGTAATAATATAATAACTATGTAAGCATAAATTGGAGAAAAAAGGGCAAAATCTAGCCCCATAAACCCGGCACATCGCCCCAGATGGCGTCGTACCAGTCGCCCTCGGTGACTGCCTCTCCCCGTATCAGGATCTCGTAAAGGGTCTTCAGCAGTTTGTGGTGGCGTACCTCGTCGTGGAGGATTGCCTTGAGGAGAAGCTCCACTTTCTCGTTTGTAACGGAGGGGATCATTTTCTCAAGCTCCTTGATGACCGCCTCCTCCATCTTTATGTGGTCGTCCACCACTTTTTTCTGGAGGTCCAGCTGCTCATCGTTGAGGGCCACGCTTGTTGAAGTCATGAGGCTGATGGCCGACTTGTACATCATGGCGTGCTTGGTGGAGTCCAAGCTGATGCCTTTCAGGGCAGTGGATACCGCCTCGTTTTCGATGCTGTCCGCGGACTCGTTGATTGATTTTACGATCTTGTTCTCAAGGGTGATCTGGTTCTCCAGGAACTTTAGAAGTTTATCGCTCATAGAAGGTTCAGAAATAGTTTGGGAACTGGGGGTTATAAAGCTTGTAAGCTACCGCTTCTTCCCCAGAGCCCCCACGTAGACCGTGAACTGGTCCACTCCATCAACGCCAAGCGTCTCGTTGATCTGGTCATCGTAAAAGGCGGCGATTGCACACGCCCCCGAGTCAATGGCCTCTGCGCAGAGGTAGAGGTTCTGCATCACGTGACCTGCGTCAAGGTGCATGTACCTGTAGCCCCTCTCGGTGTACCTCCACATCATCCTGTACCGGACTGCTGTAAGTATCAATGTGATCGCCGAGTTGTACACGAACCGCTGGCCGAAGCAGCCCTCCGTAACCCGCTCCGCGATATCACCGGACATGTCAACCTCCTGTAGCTTGTGGTCGATGGCCAGGAAACGGTAGAGTCCGGGCTTTAACCCTTCAACCCTGTTCACCAGCACGAAGGTCTCGAAGCAGTGGCGTGCCCCGGCGCTGGGGACGGTTCGCAGTGTCGCCGGTCTCTTGGTGACTTCCTTGACGCCCTGTGTGCTCCACAGGACATAGCTCAGCTCGTCAAGTGAGAGGGGTTCATCGCTGTAAGCCCTGACGCTGACGCGGCTGTTTATGGCATCGGTCAAGTCCACCTTGTTCACCGTTACGCCCGATGGGTCGGGCAGATCATGAACTGGCTTTCCCTCGGCTGCCTCTAACTCAAGCGGTGGCTGGGGCAGCTTCTTGACCTGGTCAGATTTCTCCAAGTTCTCGTACTTGGTGTTCTCCATGAACTCTTTTCCCTGTCCTCTCATGGTAATCACTTGCAGATATAGGGAGGAGTGGAGATTTAAGATTAAATCACCCGGCGGTTGAACTCGAATAGTAGGTAACCCACTATAACGAAAATAAAAAAAATCCAATAATCTTCTCATGGATTGCCATTATTTTTCAGGTGCGTGTTAACGTAGAACTATTGTATTTAGTTAAAATAAGAGAATAAAATGAAAAGAAATAGAGGATTAGGCTAGGAAGCCCATGGCGACCATCGCCTTGGCTATCTTCATGAAGCCCGCGACGTTCGCGCCCACGACGTAGTTGCTTGGCTTGCCAAGGTCCCTTGCCGTCGTGTATGCCGCGTGGTGGATGTTCACCATGATACCATGGAGTTGCTTGTCCACCTCTTCACGGCTCCAGAAGATCCTGCCGCTGTTCTGCGCCATCTCAAGGCCGCTGGTCGCTACGCCACCTGCGTTACTTGCCTTGCCTGGGGAGAACAGTACGCCCTTCTCAAGGAAGAGAGTGACCGCCTCTGGGGTCGTTGGCATGTTAGCGCCCTCACCGACGGCGATCACGCCGCTGGAGATAAGTGCCTCGGCATCCTTCTTGTCGAGCTCGTTCTGAGTCGCGCAAGGTAGGGCGATGTCTCCGCCGAACTGCCAGACGCGTGCTCCCTTGACGTACTCTAGGTTGTACTCGTCAGCGAACTCGCTGATCCTGCCCCTCTTGACGTTCTTCAGCTCCATGACATAGTCCCACATCTCCTTGGTTATACCGTCGGGTGCGTGGATCGCGCCTGTGGAGTCGCTGAAGCTGGCGACCTTTGCGCCTAGCTCCATTGCCTTCTCGGCCGCGTACTGTGCGACGTTGCCGCTTCCGCTGATGAGGACCTTCTTACCCTTGAAGTCGGTATCCTTGGTCTTCAGCATCTCCTGGGCAAAGTAGACGTTACCATAACCGGTTGCCTCTGGCCTGATCAGTGAACCGCCCCAGCCGTGGCCCTTGCCTGTAAGGACACCCGTGCCGTGGTAGTTTGTGATCTTCCTGTAGGCCGCGTACAGGTAACCGATCTCTCGGCCGCCTACGCCTATGTCGCCCGCAGGTACGTCAGTGAACTAGCCGATGTGCCTGTACATCTCGCTCATGAAGCTGTGGCAGAAGCTCTCGACCTCAGCATCAGTCTTGCCCTTTGGGTCAAAGTCTGAGCCGCCCTTGCCGCCACCCATGGGGAGGGAGGTCAGGCTGTTCTTGAATGTCTGCTCAAAGCCCAGGAACTTTAGTAGACCGAGGTACACCGTTGGGTGGAACCTGAATCCACCCTTGTATGGACCGATGGCACTGTTGTACTGAACCCTGAAACCCCTATTGATCTGGATCTCACCGCTCCCGTCCTTCCAAGGTACGCGGAACTGGATGATTCTCTCGGGCTCAACGATCCTCTCTAGGATCTTGTGCTCCTTGAAAACTGGGTGCTTCTCGATAACTGGCTCAAGTGTCTCCAAGACCTCAAGAGCTGCTTGATGGAACTCCTTCTGCAGAGGGTCCTTGTCAAGAATGCTCTGATAAACGCTTTCAATGTATTTATCCAATGGACATCACCTATTAAGTCGGCTTAGCAGGACTTCTAGAACTATAAATAACTTTTGAGATTTTGACAAGAAAAATATATACTATAAGTAGGTCTGTCATTATTACCATTATTATGTAAAACGTCTATAAAAAACGTAAATTGTATCATATATCGTAAATTAATTAGCCATCAATGCACAAACATTACATTTTTTGAGGATTATTTCAGCATTATATTAAGAAATGATTGAAAACAGGGTAACAGTCACGAGTTGCCTAACTTGTGAGAAAAGTTATCGCCTGCCTAACGCCACCCTCGATCACCACGTTGATGGGCCCCATCGGGTCCTCGTTCTCAAGCGTCAGTGAGACGTGTCCGTTGTACGCTGCCTGTCGGTTCAACCCGAAGCTGAGGCGGTCATCCTCGGCCCACCTCGTTAGGATATTGCTCAGGGTGTCCCTGATCTTGTCCGTGGCGATCCTAGACCTGAGCTCCCTGAGCAACAGGTAGTCATCGAGCTCCGCCGTGAACTCACCGTCTGCCTCCACCAGCTCGATTTCACCGAACATGTTGGTGAGGGCCTTCCTGACCTTTTCGGGGCTCTCGGTTGGGTTGAGCCTGCAACTAATCCTGATCGTCGTCAAGTTCCATCAACTTGTACAATAGTTTATCGAGGCCCTTCTCCATATCACCGACCCCGTTCTCGTTGGTAAGTATATAATCGCTCAGCGCGATGGCGATGCCCATCCCGAAACCCAGCTCTCTGTGGTCCCTTTTCTTGAATATCTGCCTGTTCGGCGGGTCGTCGCTGCGGCCCCTGTTCTTGAGCCTGTTGTATCGGGTCTCGCGTGAGGCGTGTACCGCGATGAGGTACGTGTCAAAGGCCGCCTCGAAATGGTAGACCTCGTCCATGCTCCTGATCCCGTCAAGTGCCACCAAGCTGTTTGACTCGCCCAGTATCAGCGGAACGCATTTCTTGGCAACGGCCGCGTCCCCTCCCGTCTTCCGTATGTCCTGAGCCATCTTGCCGATGTTCTCGGGCGTGGGGGGCAGGTTCCTCATCCTGATCTCCTGGCGGATAACATCCCCCATGGTGAATACCTTGTATTTCCGTTCCCTGAGCAGGTTGGCCAGCGTGGTCTTGCCAGAGCCAGCCATCCCTGTGATAAGCAGCAGTCTTCTCTTCACCATTACTCTATCCTCTCCAGTCCATCGAAACGCGTCTTTATGAAGACCTTGTCCGAGCCTTCCTCGATAGCTGCCTTAGCGAGCTTGATAAGCCCTTCCTTTTCCGGGGGAGCCTCTGTCTTGAGCTCAGGGGACAGCACATCTCCTAGGTTATCGAACTGCTGAAGATAATAAACCTCGCAAAGGCCGTTGATGTCCCTAGCTATCTGTGAGCCTTAATTGGACATCGTCACCGACCAAGTTGAATCAGTTATCCTGCGCCCACGGAAATTTAAATCCAATTCAGGCCAATACGCCCAGGATGAAGACCCCGGCGAATATTATCAGTGAGCCGATTATGCGTATCCTGCCGTAGCTCTCCCCCAGGAAGACGACGCCCATGAGTGCCCCGAGAACCACGCTGATCTGCCTCAGTGCCAGGATGTAGCTGACCTGGGCGAGGCTCATGGCGTATAGCACCATCATGTAGCCTCCCCTCATCAGCAGACCCGCGACGGAGACCTTTAGGGGGGATGAAAACTCGTCCCTGATAGCCTTGAACCCCTTTCGGTACACGGTTACAACGGTCATCATGCCCGTGACGAAGAATCCGAGCCAGAAAGAGTACAGCAGGGGGTCAACCCTTGTCACCCCCATCTTGTCGGTGATTGAGTAAACCGTTGTCCCCAGCGCGGCGATCACGGCGTACCGAGCGCTACCGGACATCAGGTATCGCATGGGAGCTATGAAGTCTTCCCTGGTGATACCCTTCAGGTGCAGGACGTAGACGCCGATGAATATCACAAAGATGCCCAGTAACCCCATCAACGAGAAGGTCTCGCCCAGGAAAATAGCGGCAACAATCGTGACAAAGACGGGTGAGCTGCGTGCAACTGGGTAAACGATGCTGAGGTCCCCGCTCTCGTACGCCTTTCCTAGCCCCAGGAAGTAGACCACCTCGGCCATACCGCTTACCAGCAGGAAAGGCAGTATTTCTAGTGGGAAGTATATCTCGGGGATCATCAGCAAGAAGACCGGGATGAGCAGCGGTAGGCTCACCAGGTTCAGCAGTAGCATGAATGACTCCTTGTCGTTCCCCTCCTTGGCCAAATAGTTCCATAGGCCGTGGCTCACGGCAGATGCCAGCACGAGGGCAAGGGGAAGAAATTCCATACAACTGAACCGCTATACTCAGTTTTAGGCTTAACCTTACGGTCCAAATTATATGGGGAGAAAAGGATAATCAGGCATGGGTACGCGATCCTTCGTCGCCGTTGAATGCCATGGGGTGCTTCACTCAAGGTTCCAGGAGGCTCAGGGACTACTCAAGGCAACGGGTGCCAGCATCAAGCTCGTGGAAGCCGAGAACATCCACATCACGTTAAAGTTCCTCGGGGACATCAAGGACCACCAGGTCGGGGAGGTGTCCGAGGTAATCAGGGGAATTACGTTCGAGCCCTTCGAGTTCACAGTTGAAGGAGTGGGAGTGTTCCCCAACCTGAAGAGACCAAAGACCATCTGGGCGGGGATATCAACGGGGGTTGGCGAGCTGGCTAACCTATTCAACGAGGTAAATAGTGGCCTAGCGAAGCTTGGCTTTGAGAAGGACAGGCGCAAGTTCCACCCCCACCTTACCATAGCGAGGGTCAGGGGCGGGCAGAAAAGGGACAAGCTGGTGGACGCGCTTCTCGGCATGGAGGAGATGGAGTTCGGGGAGGTCAATGTTGACAGGATTTACCTGAAAAAGAGCGTACTGACCCAGAGGGGGCCAATTTATAGCACCCTGGCAGAGTCAAAACCATCAGCAGATATTTGAGTAACGGTTGATAAACGAGGAAACAAGATGAGCGACTGGCCGGATATCAGGAAGAGCGTCCTTGAGAGGATAAAGCCAACAAGGGCGGAGGAGATAACCCTCAAAGAGGTGGGCGGCCAGGTCGTAGAGAAGATCAACGCGATCCTGAAAAAGTCGGGAATACAGGGGACCGCCGAGATTCATGGGAGTGTCCCCCACGGCACATGGGTGACTGGACAGATGGACCTCGACATCTTCGTCGTCCTTGACACTTACAGGGAAAGGGGGCAGCTCAATGAGGTGCTTGACGCACTCAGGAAGCATACAGACTGGGAGTTCACCGAGGCATGGGCCGAGCACCCGTACCTACAGACCGAGATAGGCGGCTATAACCTGGACATCGTCCCGTGCTTCAGGGCAAGGATCGGGGACAGGATACGGAGCGCCACCGACAGGTCACCCCTTCACACGGTTTGGTTGAAGGGCAGGCTGAACGGGTTGGGCGACGATGTGCGCCTGCTGAAGCAGTTCCTCAAGGTGACGAGGATATACGGGGCAGAGATCAAAGTAGGCGGCTTTTCGGGTTACCTGTGTGAGCTGCTGATCATCAAGTACGGCTCTTTCATGGGGCTGATGGAGTCCGCATCTAACTGGGGCGACAAGGAGGTGCTCAGGTTCAAGGACGAGACGCGGGAGTTCAACGACCCGCTGGTGGTCTACGACCCAGTTGACAGCCTGAGAAACGTGGCTTCGGCTCTCAGGGAGGAGCCGTACAGGAGGTTCATCTCGGCCGCCAGGGCGTTCAAGGAAAGCCCCAGCGAGAGGTTCTTCACGTTCGACGAGACCCCCGTGGACACTGATGAGCTGCTGGAGAGGATACGTGAGAGCAGCCTCGTGTTTGTAATAATCGAGGAGAACAAGGCAGAGGTGCCCGATACCCTGTGGGGCCAGCTCAGGAGGTCAGTTGGTGCCATCGAGAAGCAGCTGGCGTTAAAGGGCTTTGATGTCATCAGGTCCACCGTTTGGAGCAACGAGGAGACCCGACACGTACTGGCGTACATGCTGGGGTCCATCAGCAGGACGGAGGCGGACAAGCACTTCGGCCCACCCGTGGGCATGGAGAAGGACGTGGAAAGGTTCCTCGGAATATACACTGACAACCCCCGCGTGGTCAGCGGACCAGAGATAGAGGACGGCAGGTGGTTCGTGGTGCTCTACAGGCATCATACACATGTGACGGACACCATGGATGAACTGTTGAGTGACGGAGGGGCGCGAATCGGGGTCTCAAGGAGGACAGCGGTCAGGATTCTCCAGCACCACAGGGTCATCGTGGGTGAAGGCATAGGCCCGTACCTCAACGAGGGTTTCGAGAGGCATCTAGCGGAGTTCATCAGGGGAAGGCCGTTCTGGGTTGAGTGAGTTCAAATCGTTGGACGAGGCGCTGGACAGCAATGCGGGGAAGTTTCTCTGCTGGCCAGTCTTCGACCAGGACGTAGCCGAGGACAGGATAACCCAGCTGAGGGGTCTCGGCGTTGAGTCAGTTGCACTGGGTGGCCCCCACAGTATCCTCGACAACCCAATCCTTGGCAAGGGACATGTAGGAGTTGTAATCAGGGCAATGTATCAGGGATTAGAGGTGGCGCTGAAATGCAGGAGGACCGACTCTGATAGACAGACCATGGACAACGAGGCAAAGATTCTCGGGAAGGCTAACGAGGCGGGCGTTGGCCCTCATATTTACGCCAACAGCAAGGACTTTATCGTCATGGAGAAGCTCGTGGGCCCGTACTTTGGTGACTGGACACGGGACAACATCGAAAAAATGGACGAGATCAGGGAAAACGTATCCATCATCATCGGGATAGCCAGGAACCTGGACTCAGCGAGGATAGACCATGGGGAGCTCACTAAGATCAGGCGACATTTCATAGTCACCGAGGAGGGACCCCGCGTGATTGATTTCGAGTCATCTAGCCTCGGCAGGATCCCCCAGAACCTCACGTGCACCGTCCAGAGCATGTTCCTCCAGACGAGGTTCGCAACGGTGCTGGCCCAAGCATACCCGATGCCTGATAGGGGTGAGCTGCTGAAGGTGCTCAGGAGTTACAAGAAAAACCCCGACGAGGAAAACTATCGGGGGATTCTAAGGATCCTCAACCTGATTTGAGAGGCTAATCCCAGTACTTCCTGGGGTCCTTCATGGAGCCGTACCCCAGTAGCTCGTCGCTCCAGACGAAGAACTTGTTCAGGAATGGCATGTTCCTGATGAACCACTTGATTACATCGTGGCTCGGGCCCTTCTCCTTTGTGAAGTTGCAGACCCTGAAACAGATGCTGCAACCTGACCCGATCTCCCTCCAGTACTTAAGGCAGGTGTCCGCGTTGCAGTACCACTTCAAAGCGCCGTCGTTGTTAGCTTCGGAGTACCCCTCGTAGGTTCTTGAACCATACGGGATGCTCTGGCTTGGGCACAGCTTGGCGCATTTCTCGCAGTCCTCGCAGAACTGGATGATTCCCTCGTCAGCCATGGGGCTCTGCTCCAGCGGAAGGTCAGTGAATATCTTGGCAATCCTCACCATTGGCCCGTCCTCCCACGTGATGAGCCTACCGTGACGTCCGACATGGCCCAGCCCCGCCTGGATAGCGATGGGAATGCTTGACGCGGTGTCGTTGCCGCATGGGATTGCGTTGTAGCCCAGCCCCCTGATGAACTCGGCAAGGCTCCCAGCCACTGCGGGCATCCTGCTGTATCCCATGCTGCTTGTGGGGTTCATTGCAGCCGGGGCGTACATCATCTCCTCCACCTCCATGGGCACGGTGATCGCTATCACGTACTTGCAGCTCTCTGGGATCACGGATTTCTCGTCTGTGACGTACGGTGCCTCCACGTCCTCGAAGACGATGGGCTTACCGTCTGAGCCCTTGCTGTACACCCACCTCTTGTCAATCTTGGTGAACCCGATCTCGGTGGCCCCGTAATACCTCCCCGACTTTCTAACAATGTGGGATGCCTCCTTGGGGCTGCCTGACCATTTATCGACCCCGTCGGGGAATATGGTGACTCCGAGTGGGGTCCACGAGTAGAAACCGCTGTTCTGGTTACCTCTTCCCGAGTGGCTGGCCTGCGCTACCGTCAGCGCCCCCCCGCTGAACGCATAGTCCACGAGGCTGAACCCTGGTATATTCTTCCTGATTCGCTCTGCCTTCTTTTCAGGGTCGCTGTAACCGGCTTTTCCGGCCCTCGCTGCCCTCCCGAACGCATTGTTCCTGTAATCAAACTGCTTGTACTTGTCGTTGGTCGGGTATATCTCATCGAAATCTCGGGGCATACAGACTACACGGGGATGATTGTATAAAAGATGATTCGAGTTTTCTTCGAAAAGTCAGTTCGGATAGATCATTGATGTCAATCAGACGAGGTTAAAGAGGAAATACCCTCGATGAAAGCATTGACCGTTGAATCAAACTCGCCCTTGGCTTTCGATCTCTGAAGAGACCCCTCAACCTCGTGGCTGTTCGGAAGTATCTCGCGTATCTCAGTGAACGCGTCCCCCACCTGACCGCTGTCGTTGGTCAGGAAAACGGCGGTCCTCGTGAGCTTCCCGGCGTTCTGTGTCATGTAGCCCCGCATTGGAGCGGACACAGAGCCCGCCCAGACCGGGCTAGCTAGAATAACGAGATCATACTCTGAAGGGTCGTGCTCGGTCGGGTTGATCTCCCCGACGGCCCTCTTTGAGTTCTGGCTTCCCGTCTTCATCCACCCGATTATGCCCTTCCTGTTCATCTTCTCTGTGATCAGCTCTATGTCGCCACCGATGGCCTCATGGACCTTCTTGGCGACCTTTCCCGTGTTTCCCGTCCGTGTCACGTACACTAGACCTTAGTCGTTATTGTGTGTTTGAGTTTTAGGCGGGTTTTCTGGTTTTTAT
>CAYLJH010000061.1:0-9552 GCA_964383685.1 uncultured Candidatus Bathyarchaeia archaeon
AATCCAGAGACGTAGCGAGAGAAGCGCATGGAAGATCGATCACCTCAATCAAGGCAAATCCATTATCGGTGGAGACGAACCAGGGCTCTCCGAACTTATACAGAAGGTCGTGGAAGAGAAACAGTTCATAGTAACCGATGATATCACCGCGTATTCAAGGGCAGACGCCATACTCATCGCGGTACAAACCCCCGTAGACTCAAACCACAAACCCAAATATCAGTCTCTTCGACAAGTCCTTCACGACATAGGAACTCACATGAAACCGGGGACACTCGTATGTCTTGAATCAACTGTGGCTCCTGGCACAACAAACAACTTAGCCAAGCCAATTCTTGAGGAAACCAGCGGGATGAAGGCTGGAAAGGACTTTAACCTTGTTTTCAGCTACGAACGAGTCATGGTAGGCAGGCTCCTACACAATTTAACTCAGTACGACAGAATAGTTGGCGGTTATACCCCGAAATGTACTCAGCGAGGCATTGACCTGTACCGTAATATTGTGAAGGCAAACCTTCACCCAACTGATACCCTTACCGCAGAGGTTAGCAAAGTAGTCGAGAACACATACCGTGACGTAAATATCGCATTCGCTAACGAAATAGCTCTAATCTGTGAGAGTCTAGAAGTCAACGTACACGATGTTAGGAAATTCGTAAACAGCCTACCCAATGATGACAGCAACCCAGGAGCAAACCCGTACAGGAACATGCACATACCAGGGGCTGGTGTTGGCGGTCACTGCCTGCCCAAGGACCCTTGGCTCCTCAAATACGGTCTCGACACATATGGCCGATTCAAGTTCACACCCGAGATCACCGTAAGGAGTAGAAACCTCAACGACTATATGCCTCAGCACATGAAGGCACTTCTTTACGATGCATTATCCGAAAAAGGGTTAGAACCCGAGGAGACTCATGCAGTCATTCTAGGTTATGCTTTCCTTGAGAACAGTGATGACGCACGAAACACTCCAGCCATGCCTCTTTACAAGTTACTCAAAGATGAACTAGCTTCAGTAACCTTACATGATCCCTACATCACGGAGGACGAGGGATTGACCATGATTAAAGACCTTGAATTAGCGGTATCTGGTAAAGACTGCGTCATACTAGTAACGAAGCACCGGGAGTACCTCGAAACTGATCTGGATTATCTGAAAAAACACCTCAAACACCCGATAATCGTGGACGGTAGAAACGTTTGGGATCGAAAAGAAGCAATCAGCATGGGCTTCATTTTCAGGGGAATAGGTCTTCCCAGATAGGTTTTTACTATCAAACTATCATTCATGCAATATAATGAAGCTAGCTATCGATGGAGGCAAACCCGTTTCACCGGAACGAGTTTCCCTCGTAAAACCTATGTTCTATAAAAAAGACGAACAGGACATTGCCAAGATACTTAGGTCCGCTTATGTCCGTCAAGGCCCATATACAAAGAAATTCGAGGAACAGTTCGCAGAAAAAACCGGGGCGAAACACGCATACGCTGTATCAAACGGAACAGCCGCCCTCCATGTAGCATACTTATCATTACTCAAACCCGGAGACGAAGTAATCGCACCGGCATTCACGTTCATAGCAACCATAAGTACCGTCCATTATTCTAACGCTAAACCTGTTCTAGCTGACGTTAATCCAGATGATTACCTCCTGGACATTGAGGACGTGAAGGAGAAGATAACCTCCAAGACAAAAGCCCTCGCGCCTGTTCATCTATTCGGAAACAGCTGTGATATGAAGGCATTATTGGAGATAGCCGAAGACCATGACCTGTACATCGTAAACGACTGTGCCCAGGCCCACGGGACCGAGTACAACGGGAAAGATTTAGGATCATACAAAGACCTGAATTGCTACAGTTTCTACCCTACAAAGACCCTGACTATGGGGGAAGGTGGAATTGTGACAACCAATGACGATGAACTCTACAAGAGAGGCTGCCTATTAAGAAGTCATGGAGACGATGGAAGATACCATCACATAATGTACGGCCTTAATTACCGGCCTACAGACATTGCCTCTGCTATCGGGATCAACCAGCTAGATCAGTTGGATTTCTATATGAAACAACGGAGAGCGGCAGGGAAGACGCTCAAGCATGCATTTGACAAGATAGAAGGGATCACGCCACAGAAAATCCAGCCCAACTCCAACCACTCATACAGCTACTTTACTGTCCGAGTTGAAGTTGAGGAGATGAACTGTACAAGAGACGAGTTCATGAAGGCTTTACAGGCTGAGAACATCGATGGTGGAATCCACTATCCTTCGGCGTTGACCCAGCAACCAGTCATAAAGGAACTATATCCACCCCAGTCATGCCCCGTATCTGAGGACCTATCCACTCGGATATTGAGTCTGCCAATGCACCCCTTCCTTACCGAAGAAGAAATTGGGTACGTTGTTGAGGGTGTAGAGAAAGTAGTTTCACACTACCACAAGTAACCTACTCGCTGTTCCATTCTTTTCTTTTCTCTAAATATTGCTCCATAGGATAACCTTGTCTTGCAGGTGAACCGTACACTAGCGTGTCTGGAGGTACATCCTTTGTTACAACTGCCCCCATACCAATTACTGCTCTTTCTCCCACAGTGATTCCCGCCTTCAACATGGCTCCCGCGCACACAATGGCGTCATCCTTGACGGTAACCCCAACCATCCTATCACTCATTGGGTATGGGTCATTTGTGAAGATCACACCTGGTCCTAGAAACACTCCATCTCCAATCACCGTCAATGGGGGAATATACGCCATTCCTTCCACTTTGCAGTTCTTTCCAATCTTCACCCCATAATCAATGTGAACAAGAGACCCGATTTTTGTATTATCTCCGATCTCAGCTCCTTTACCGATGTATGAGAAATTCCAGATCTGAACATTTTCCCCGATAATGGCATCCTCCCCGATATGCCTGATTACATCTGACATTTCTGTAGAATATGTCGATGTCCATAAAACTCCTTTCTATTGAACCTGATGAAATAATATCATGAAGGGAAAGATGGGAAGTACTCTACGCGCTCATCGATGCAAAGGGGGATTATCTCAAGATAGGTTCAGGGATACATCCCGAGAAACGAATCAATCGAGTCTAATACTGGTTTGCCAACGAGATCAGTCTCCCGTCTGCTCCATTGATGACAGTTCCCTTTGTGTGTGACCTACCTGGATTGAGAAACAGGGCGATGAGTTCAGGCAGTCAAAGCGTCTGAAAAACTCCAATAATGAACTAGTATTAACTGGTTCGTATCTCTACCCGGCCATAATCATGACATGGGAGAGTGAAGCTATTCTCGTCCACCATTTTCGGTACCTACAGGTTGTTATTCTGGGATTTTTTTTATTTGCAGGTGTGAACGTGTGGCAGAGGTATGAACAACTGGGATGAACCAACGAGTATACGGGTTCCTTAGTGGATAACTTTAACAAATTTGCCTATATTATGTGTTAAAATTCTATACTGGAAGATATTTCACTACAATATATAATCCTTATACGCTTTTGGCAGCCACGGTTATTCATCCCGGGCAATTCGCATGTTGGAACCAAATGATATCTCGTATTTTGGAAATATACAAGACCACGATGATGTACACGCGTTCATATCATCGGTCACCCATGGGTTCGCCCTACTGGATGAGGACCTTGTCTTCGTCGAGGTGAACGATACCTGGCTTGAACAGGCGGGGTTCAGCAGGGAACAGGTTATCGGGAAAACAGGCAAGGAACTCTTTCCCGGGTTTAGGGGATCGAGACGAGACGATTACAGGAGAGTTATCAAGACGGGGGAGCCCGCGTTCTTCGAGGGCGTGCAGGGGGCATCCGGGAAGATAGTAATAGACATCAACGCATTCAAGGTGGGCTCGATGCTCTGCCTCATGACCACGGATGTAACGCGCAGGTCAGTTTACTCGGATAGGTTGATTGCGCTCCACAGGCACACCTTGACCCTCGGCAGGTGTGTCACGGTGGACGATGTAGCAAGGGTTACACTGGACACAATGAGTGAGGTTTTTGGATTTCAAGTCCTTGATTTTGCCGTGGTGAGCGGGGAAAAAATAACGTTCATCGCGTCGAGAAAACAGAGTCACCCTGATCGACGAAAAAAGTTTACCATACACGAACAGGGACTGATACCGTTATGCGTGAAATCAAAAGAAACAATCAACGTGAAAGACACAAGGGATAGTCCACATTTCTATAAGGACCATGAAGAAACCCTTTCAGAGATAGTTGTGCCGGTGAAGAAGGGATGCGATATAATAGCTCTGCTGAACGCCGAGAGCGAGCATTTGAACGCATTCTCCCAGGATGACCAGGCTTTGCTTGAGTTATTAGCGGAGACCGTGGTGTTAGCCCTGCAGAATATACATGAGCGTGAGGCCAGGCAAGAGTATCAATCCCAGGTCGAGGCCCTATACCAGCATGCATCGCACCTTGCGTCTCTTAAAACCGTTGAAGAGATAGCATCCGCCACAGTGGATGCCCTGAGTTCTGTTCTGGGGTTCACGCGGATTACTTTCTCTATCGGGGAAGGAAACCTCATCCGTACATTGAAAGCACAACCAGCAGACCTGCTGAGGGAGTTTCCCCTCGATTCCCGCAGTATCCTTGCGAGGGCGATAAAGACCAATTCATCCCAGCTTGTACCCGACGTTAGCAAGGACCCTGATTACTTTGAAGCCGAGTTCGAAAAGGGGGCTCCCACCCAGTCCGAGTTGGATGTGCCATTCAGGGTGGACAAGGAACCAGTTGGTGTCATCAATATTGAAAGCGAGCGCTTAGATGCTTTCTCGTCCGAGGATTTGCATCTAGTTGAGCTTTTCGCAGAGCACATCTCATCCGTTTTAACGCTGCTACGCCACCATGACGTCCTGAAGGGGCTTCACCGGTTTAGCGTTAACGTTATCGAGGCAAAGTCACTGGAGGAAATAGCAAAACATGTCATGGACGCGGTTCAGTCAATCTTTGGTTTCGATACCGGTGCTTTTGGTATTGTTGAAGATGGCTATATACGATGGATAGCAAAGCTTGGGCCAACCACGATTCCCTTGCTGAAACTCGATCAGGGAGGTATTACCTGTCGGGCTATTAATACCGGGAAATCCCAGCTAGTTTATGATACCAGGCTGGATCCAAGTTACCTGGATGGAAATATCACGGGAAGGCAAACAATTACGGAGCTTGATGTACCTGTAATACTTGACGGAAAGGCAGTTGCGGTTATTAATCTTGAGAGCGACATCTTGGGAAGATTTGATGAATACGAGTTAAAACTCGTGGAGATTATGGCCCTCCACATATCCTGCGCAATGGAGAAGATCCAGCAGATGGTCACTCTTGCTATCTTGGTATCTGAACGGACAGCCGATCTTGTGGAGGCAAATTATCGCCTTGAGCAGATGAACGAGATGAAAAGCCGTTTCATCACCATTGCCGCCCACGAGCTCAGGACCCCGCTGACCTCTGTTCGGGGCTATCTTGAGATACTTAAGGACACCATCGAGGAGACGGATACCGTCTCGCGGTTCATGGATGTGCTGGATAGGAACACGAAACGCCTTGAGGTGCTCACCGATGACCTCCTTGACCAGCAGAGGATCACGGACGGTCGCCTTGTTATCCACACCAAACCGGTTGACCTTATCGAATTAATTGACGACGTAATCCTTGAGATGCTACCCATTTTTACGGCAAAGGACCTCAAGATCATCGTTTCGGAGTGGGAGGATTTCCCGCGACTCGACGTTGACAGGATCAGAGTCTTCCAGGTATTCGTAAACATACTCAGTAACGCTTGCAAGTTTAGCCAACCCGGTGCCAACATTGTTTTAGATGTTAACATGGGGGAGGGAGAGGTAATCATATCAGTGAAGGATTATGGTTTCGGCATGGTGCGGGACGATATCGAGAAACTGTTCGAGCCCTTCCCTGATATCGAAAGGCCATATGTTTCGGAGCCCAGCGTGGGGCTGGGGCTGAGCATATGCAAGGGGGTAGTTGAACTCCACGGCGGCAGGATATGGGCCGAGTCAGAGGGGCCTGATAAGGGCTCGACGTTCTCATTCACGTTGCCGATCCTGAAATAGCCCCTCAAAGCTGTATTATATCCAGTCCACCCTACACAACCCATGAGCGAGAAAATCAGGGGAGTCATCACGTGGCTCTACTATAGAGATTTACCGAGGGCGCAGAAATTCTACGAGGAGGTCATGAGCCTAAAAATGGAGGTTGACCAGGGCTGGAGCGTCATCTACAAGATCGTTGACGGGGCGTATGTCGGCCTGGTTGACGGGGCCCACGGTTACCACAAGGCAAACAACATCAAGCCTGTGATCCTGTGCCTCAACGTCGAGAGCGCCGATGCTTGGCACAAGAAGCTGACCGACGCAGGGCTGGAGCTTGAGAACCTGGTCCACGAGTCGGAGCGGCTCAAGGTCAGGGTCTTCATGTTCAAGGACATCGAGGGCTACACCATCGAGATCCAGGAGACCTTGCCCGGCGGGCTGAGCATCTAACCACCAAGTTTTTCAAATATATCCTATTCTTTCATGCCATGTCAGCTTACTTTGAGAACCAGCCGAGCCCATCCGAGATAAAGGAGAAAATGAAGGGCTTCAGCTCGTGGCTTGAGATCGACCTGGATAACCTGGGTCATAACCTGGACCAGATCAGTGAACACGTGGGGGTCACTGTGATGACGGTGGTGAAGAACAACGCATACGGACATGGCATCGTCCCGGTGACTGCCTACCTTGAGTCCAAGGGGGTGGAGTGGTGCATGGTGGCCAAACTGTATGAGGCGCTGAAGATCAGGGACGCAGGTTTGAAGCTCAACGTCCTCAACATGGACGTGCTGTTCACCGAGGCTCAGTACGATTCCGTTGTTGAGAAAGATATCACTCAATGCATCTACACCAAAGACGACGCGAACAAGTTAGCGGAGGCAGCTGCAAGGATAGGGGCCAGCGCCAAGGTGTTCATTAAAGTCGATACCGGCCTCAACCGGATCGGGGTCAGACACAGTGAGGCGGCTGAGTTCATCGAGTACGTCCACAACCTGGAGGGCGTTGACGTGGTGGGCATGTTCTCCACTTTCCAGCAGAACGCGGAGGACCCAAAGATGCTGGCGAAGCTACTGGCTGTTGATGAGAAGCTCAAGGGGAAGGGCATCAACATGCCCATCAAGAGCATGGCAAGCACCGACGCCACGTTCCACAACCCTGACGGGTGGCTTGACCTTGTCAGGCCCGGTATGAGCCTCTACGGCGTCTACCCCGAGAAGAAGGACCTCTCGGCACCCGTTGACCTGAAACAGGCTCTCAGCTTCAAGGCGAGGATCGAGTACGTCAAGGAGGTTGGCAGGGGCGAGGGCGTCACGTACTGGGGCAAGTTCATCGCGCCAAAGGACATGAAAATTGGTACCATACATGCGGGTTTCTACGATGGCATACCCCGTGAGATGGCCAACGTTGGCAGGATACTCGTGGACGGCAAATACAAGTCCAGCCTCGGCTCAGTCAGTCTGAACCACTACCTTGTCGATCTCGATGGAGTAGAAGCCGAGAAGGGAACAGTGGTTGAAATCATAGGCAGGATAGGAGAAAACACGCTATCCAAGACAGCCGAAACAGCGGGATGGATGGTTTACAGCCTGCTCAACCACCTGCACATGAACACACCGAGGGTGTATTTCATAGACGGTGAACCAGTGGCACTATTGGACCATAGTTAACCGCGCTATTCCTTTTTTCATTCTATCTATGACAGGGAGAAACAGTGGATGAGTAATCAATTTTCGGTAATTGCCGAAAATTTCGGTAAAAACCGAAAATCATAGTGTCTACTTCAGAGATGGTGAGCCAGTGGCTTTACTGGATCCTAATTGGGCTCAGTGACCTTCCAGAACCCCTTTGAGCCCAACCATTTTCCAAAATATACTAATCCAAGCATAATTGGGACCTCCCAAAATAGCCCCATGGTTGTCCCCAACGCCGCCTGCGAGCCAAGCCCATAAAGGCTGATCGCGGTAGCGATAGCGATCTCAAAATGGCTTGAAGACCCAATGATGACACTTGTGATGGCCTCAGGGTACGCTAACCCAACCAGCCTCGTAACAACTAGGTTGTACCCGACAACCACAACAAAACCGACTAGAAGTGGAATGGACATCTTAACCATAAGATCAGGGTTATTCAACAGTACTTCCCCGTTCATTGAGAACAGGACAATTAGGGTAGTCAATAACGCGATGATCGAGACTTTCCCCATCGCTGGCCTGTATTTTTCATTGAACCACATCTCCCCTCGATTTGCTACAAGATATTTCTTGGAGATATACCCTACAATCATTGGCAATCCAATGAAGACAAAAAGGGAGAGCACAAGCATCCCTTGATCTATCTGAATATTCTGGATGCCAGTCAAGAATGAAACCACTGGAACATAGAGCACTATAATCGTGATGGTGTTCAGGCTTGTGTTGATTATGTTCTGCTCCTGATTTCCCTCCGATATTGAGCCCCATACAAGCACCATGGCCGTGCATGGGCTGGAACCAAGGAGAATCGCCGCTACGATGAGTTGGTCGTAACCGGCTAGGAAGTATTTTGCCAGGTAAGCCGTTACTATTGGTGCGACTATCCAGTTTGAGATGGTTGTCAATAGAATCGGTTTAGGGTTTTGCATGAGTTTTTTTAGTTCCTTTATTTGGACATTTAGCAAAGCTGGGTACATCATAAAGAAAAGAAGTATGCCGATGGGGACAGATATGCCCCGTATCTGCCATGCATCAAAAGCTTGGCCGAGTGCTGGTAGATAGAGAGAAAAAATTATTCCGATTGCCATACAGATGACAACCCAGAGTGCAAGATATTTTTCAAAGGTGCTGAGGTGAGTTTCTTTGGACATTTTATTCATCAAACAACCGATTACTTGTTTTTACATTGTGTCAGTACTGAAAGAAATGAAGTGTTTTAGGGGTATTTCCATTTCTTCCCATTTTTTCGCGCATAAGTTCCCCTGATATAGGCGATCTGTCCTTTGTGGTGCGCGATTTCAGCCAGGTAAGCAAATAACCCTTCCTTTCTTTTCCTTAATCCGCCCCAGTAGTTGGTGTCTTCCTCTAGCTGGGCTTTACTTAGCTCACCAAGTTCCAATAACACCAGTTTTTTACCGTTTTCAATGTCATTGATCATCTTATCCGGGTCATGTTGTGTCTCTTTGTAATCAGATGGCCAATCTTTTGGCGTCCAGTCATGATCGTCTTTGACTAGTCGAGGCATGCTTAGGTTGGTGATACGGCTTAGATGGTTCAACTGCCATTCAATATTATTTGATTCCGGTGTTGGTTTCCAGGTTGCCTCTTCTGTTGAGAGCTCTTTGAGGGTTTTTAATAATCGAGTAAAAAGAAATTCTGCGTTCTCCTGTAATATTGATGCTTGTTCAGACAAAACTTCACATCAGTTTGTTTATTCGCAGCATCCTTTTTCTACGGTTTTCTCTTCCTTCTTGTCCCCGCAGCCGCAGTCAGATTCAACGGTCATC
>CAYLJH010000062.1:0-9499 GCA_964383685.1 uncultured Candidatus Bathyarchaeia archaeon
GCCAGTCGTAATCCACCTTCTTGCCCCACTCGAAGTATATCCGGGGGTCAACGTAGCTCTTGAGGCTGGTGCCAAGGTTGTAGTCCTTGGTCATCTCCTTGGCCTCGATCTGCAGCCCGGCCTTCTCGATGCCCTCCTTGTCCTTCATCTGCCTGGTGGCCATCCGCTCCTTGAGCTTGGCTATGGCGTCCCTGTGCTTTGTCTTGGTCTCCCTGATGCGCTTCCTGCCGTTCCTGATGACCTTCTTCTTGCTGGCGATGCGTTTCTTGACGCCCTTCACCGCTTTCTCGGCCTTCTCCTTCTCGACCAGCTCCACCTTGTACTCATCGAGCTTGGCCTTGTCCGTCAACAGCTTGGCCTCGTACTTTGCAATGCGATCTGTGTACCTCTTGTTGGTGTCCTTGATGCGCTGCTTGTACTTCTTGGTGTTTTCCCTGGCCCTCTGCTTCCTGGTCTTGAGGCGCTCCTTCTGGCGACCTAGGCTTTCCGCCCACGATGCGGAGATGGCCCTCTTGTGGTTGCACGTCATGGCGGCCTCCAGGTTGGCGATCGTCGCGACGTGTTTCTTGTAATAGTCAGGGGCACCGTCCGGTATCTTCATTGACTTTAGCTTTGACTGCACCGCATCAGTGGCGTGACATGTCCTGAAAACCTTGGCGGAGATTCCCTCCATGACCTCGTCAAGGAACTCGCTGACGACGCTGCTGTTTACCTCGCTAAATAGTGGACCGTCATCGCTGGCACCCATGAACTCCTGGAGGTTGGCGGTCACCTGGTCGTCCAGCTCGGCTGTCAATACAAGCCTGATGCTGTCCTTACCCAGGAAATCGAACGTAACCGAGCCATCGTCGTTGATGCAGATGTGCTCAGCCCTGAGGCTTGAGGCCCCGACCGTGTCCGCCTCCTCGGCATCGTCCTTCTCGTCGCCCACCCTGAATTTTAGGTCGTTGATGAGGTAACAGACCGTGGCTGTCTTCCTCCGTTTAACCGTCTCGCCCACGAGGTTTGCCTTGATGTGCTTCCTGATCTTTCCCAGGTTCTTCCTCAGCTCGATGGCCTTGTTGAACTTGGCTATCTCGGCTTTCTGTTTGACTGGGCTGCTGTCGTGGGGCCAGACGTATTTCATCTTCTCAGTGAGCTTGTCCTTCCACTTGGCTACCCAGATGCTGTCGGGATCCCAGTCAACCCTGAGCCAGTCGCCCGGTGGAGCCGCGATATCAGGGCTGTGGTTGAGTATGACATCGCCGTGCCTGGGGCCCTCTTTCCACTTGCCCCTGAAAGGGTGCTCGCCCCTTCCCATGAATATGCTGCTTGGCTCAACCATATAGTTGCCCAGCTCGCATCGGTCGCCGTCGATAGTAGCGTAGCCGTACTTTTCCTTGTTGGCCAAGCGGATCACCTTTCTTTCCGCCGCGAGTCTTTTCTTCTCCTCGCGTGGCAGCGCCTTCTTGGTCTCCCTCTCGGTCACAACGTCGGAGTATATCTCTGAGTAATCAATGTCGCCGTGCCGAATCTTCTCGCCCATTAACTTGCTGAGGTCGTTGTGGAAGTTCTTCTTGAAAACTGGGTCATCAACGTATGGAGTCCCTATCTTCTTTGCCCACGCCACGATGCGCTCCTCCTCCCTTGGCTTAAGCGCCCTTAACTCACCCTTGATCTTCACTGAATACCCCTTTGGCTCGTATACAGGGGGTACCATGACGCCGTTATGATACATTGATTCCATGATGCGACCTCTAATAGCTTTTATAGGATTCCTCGTTTTTTTTAAAGGTTTTTAACAGAGTCCCGGACCCGTCCATACAAGTAACGGTAATATGGCGCCCTGCTCATACGGTTTTGATGTCAAAGGGAGGACGAATCCAGAAGGACGACCTCAAGAGCGTCCTGTTGCTGGTGATCATGTTCGTCTCCGTGATAGGCGGGCGTGAGATCGGGAACTTTTACTCCAGCTTCCGGGATATCTCCAACCTCAAGGTATTCTTCGAGGTCCAGGAGGAGGAGCTCTCAAGGTACCTGAGGAACACCGTTGAGGGGATAGAGACGGACCTTGAGATAAGCTACACCGTCGCATCGCTCAGGCTCGACACTTCGGAGGACCTCGTCACCACGACGCCCGATTATATCAAACGATGGATCATTGGAGTGACGGTGAGCCCCATCACTGTCAACCAGCCCGAGGCGTCAGGTCTGGAGTTAGAGATGCTGGTGGAGGACCAGTTGGTGGACCAGGACACATACGAGTACCCCAAGGAGAAGATCAGCTACATCGGGCTCCGTGATAAAAGCATACAGATTGAGATCGATGACACTGAGCTATTGAGGCAAATAGTATCAGAAGCGGCGGAGATGTACGGAGGTGAGGTCAAGGTGGAGTTCAGGGGCAGGGTTCATGTCCACCTGCTGTTCCTTGATACCTGGCTGCCGTTCCAGGTGACCCGCCATACCCTGGTGAGCATTCCACGCCTGCAATACATTGACTCGGGGTGGAGCAGCATGTCAGGTGAGGATATTGAATCAATTGAGGCGGACTCCAGTGGGTACGTCTTGCTTGAGGTTAGCAACCCCACCCGCATCCACAGCCTCCAGGAGGAAATGGTCTGCGAGTTCTTCAAGGACGGCTCCGATAAGCCGGTGGCATCCGTGATAAAAGAGGTCAACATGCCGCCGTCAAACACGGGACAGTACGTCTTCCAGTTCAGGTTCACAGAGCCGGGGGTATACAGTTACAGGATTCAGTCGGGCGGCACGACACTTGTTGAGGCATCAGACTCAAGGACGATAATAGTGGAATAATTTAGTACCATCCGAATATTATTTATATTAACAAAAGTCAAATTCATATGGGATAGGTTTCTCTGGGAGAGTTCAGGTTGGGGACTAATGGAGAAGGTAACGTAGATCACAAGACCCTCGCAATCGATATCCTCCAGTCATTGAACAGGGCCTCCAGCAGGATGGAAGCGATAAGGGAAATTCTCAGACACCTGAAAAGACACCTCAAAGTGTCGGCTACCGCCATCAGGCTCAAGGAGGGCCAAGATTACCCTTACTTCGTCTTTGATGGATTCAGTGATGTCCACATAGAGATGGAGAACAGTCTCTGCGGGAGGGATGCCGAGGGGAACATCCTTGTGGACGAGTTGGGTGAGCCCCTCCTCGATTGTATGTGCAGCAGGGTGATCAGGGGCAAAACCGCGCCCGACCAGCCTTTCTTCACTGAGCACGGCAGCTTCTGGTCAAATAACACTGACAACCTAATCTCAGGCACCGAACCAGAAGCAATTGGTGAGACGAGGGATGTTTGTAACGCACAAGGGTATCTATCGGTGGCACTCATACCCTTGAAAAATAAAGAGGGGACCATCGGACTTCTCCAGCTCAATGACAAGGAGCCAAACAGGTTCAGCGAGGAGCTAATATGGTTCCTAGAAGGCGTCGCTGAAAGCATTGGCATCGCCCTGGCACACCTCGACGAGGAGAACATGAGAAAGGAGGCAGAGGTGGAGCGCAGTCGAATGCTTTACCAGTACAGGCTCAGGATTAGCCAGCTGGACACCCTTTACAGGATCAGCAAGATCCATGAGAACAAGGACATCTCACTGGACGAGACGTTGAACATGATAGCCACCTTGATCCCAGAGGCGTTGCAGCACCCGGATATAGCGGTGGCCCAGTTCACGGTCGAGGGCAGAAAGTACCCGGATGACCTGAAAAAAGTCCAGGACTACACGTACAGCGCATTAATTCAATCATACGGTGTCATCCTGGGCACACTCACGGTCGGATACAGGGGGGCAATGCCCAAAGAATACAAGGGACCATTCCTGGAGGAGGAGATCAAGCTGGTTAACCTGATAGCCGAGACCGTCTCAAGGATCGTGGAGCAGTCCAAGGGAGGTGACTGGAACAGATCAATCGACCAGTACGCCCTGGTGATGGACAAGGACGAGATAAGCCACATAATGAAGCTGGTGGTAGAGGATACCGCGATTAGCCAGATGGACAGGGAGGAGTTCGGCATCAATGATGTACCGACTGACACGTCCCAGTCAATGGACTCGTACCTCCAGCTCAGCCGCAACCTGGAGCTCAACAGGGAGTTGATCCAGAAACTCAAAATCCTGCTGAGCGGGGAGTAGCTTAAAACTCCCCAGTGATGATTCACTTCCATGGCTTTACCCGATGATCTATGCGCCGATCTGGCGTTTATTAACGGAAAGGTGCTCACCCTTGACGGCGAAGACAGGACAGCCCAGGCCGTATCGGTGAGAAAAGGGAAGATTCTGCGAGTCGGTTCAGACGAACACGTGAAGGAGTCAACGGGCGACAGGACCAGGATAGTTGACCTGGGCGGCAAGACGATGCTCCCTGGCCTCATAGACAGCCACATGCACCCTGGCGGGAGCTGGGGGGCTTACCTGATCAGGGGAGTCGCCTGTGGGCCGCATTTCAACTCCGTCGAGGGGATGATTGAGGCTATCAGGGAGAAGGTCAAGACCACTTCTTCTGGTAACTGGGTCCTCGGATACAGGATGGACGATGTCAAGATGGGCAGGTACCCAACGAGGGGGGAGCTAGATGAGGTTTCCCCGGAGAACCCCCTCTATATACAGAGGAGGGACGGACATAACGGGGTGGCCAACAGCCTGGCATTGGCAGCGGCAAACATCACAAGGGACACCCCGGATCCCCACCACGGAAAGATAGAGAAGGATGAGAACGGCGAGCCCAACGGGCTGCTGAGGGAGACCGCTAAGGACCTTGTATACCACATCATGCCCCCGTACAGCTTCGACGAGTTCTACAGGGGGCTCCAGATAGTGTTCGACGAGTGCATCAGCCTGGGCCTCACAAGCATCCACGCCAGCATGGTGAGCCCGCTGGAGTTCAAGGCCATGCAGGCGTTGAAGAGGAAGGGAAAACTGGGAATCCGTGTCGCCGTCCACCTCAGCGGAAGGGACGAGGGGATGGTGGAGGGGGCGATAGCCGCCGGGATCCAGACCCCCTTCGGGGATGACTGGCTAAAGATCACCGAGGCGGAGTGGGTTTTCGATACAAGCACTAGCGGCAGGACCGCAGCCTACTACGAGCCATACGTCGGAGAGCCAGACAACACGGGTATCCTCCTTTACGACCAGGACGACATCGAGAGGAGGGTATGGGAAGCCCATGAGACAGGATTAAGGGTCGGACTGGACGGCGTGGGAGACAGGGGCATCGATAGATCGCTGGACGCGATCGAGAAAGCGCTGGAGAGGCAGCCAAGGGATGACCACAGGCACAGGATCGAGCACTGCTGCTACGTCACACCCGCGGTTCAGGACAGGCTCCTGAAGCTGAAAGTGATCGACGCCTCGGCAACAGGGTTCCACCACGACCTGGGTGACGCGTACAAGGCCAACAGGGGCGAGGAGGCCATGAAGTACATGTGGCCCCACAGGACCCTTATCGACAGGGGCATCCCGGCTCCCGGCCACAGCGACGCCAGCATTTGCGACGCCAACCCGTGGCTCGCCATATACAGCATGGTGACCAGGAAGACCAGCAGCGGGGACGTCCTCTATGCACCAGAGGGCGTGGAGCCGTTGGAGGCAATCAGGGCCTACTCTATAGACGGGGCCTATGCTGCCTGGGAGGAGGACATCAAGGGAACAATCGAGTCGGGAAAACTAGCCGACTTGGTAGTTATTGACAGGGACCCGACGGAAATAGATCATGATGACCTCAGGAACGTCAAGAACCTGATGACGGTCGTGAACGGAAAGATCGTTTACGAGTCATGAAACCCTACCCTGGCAAAATACTCCAATTTTCCCTCTGTCCGGCCCCCGTAATGCTCAAACAAAACATCAATTGGGGTGCTCAGGGGTTCTCTTCCCCCGTCGGTAAGTAAATTGACTCTTTTAAGCTCATAAAATGTGTTATTTACCATAAATTAGTTAACAGACAGTACAAAGTGATGGTTTAAAAGCAACCGCATGGATAAATCGGCGTCTCCCTGATGCATTGACAATCAACGATTGCCATTGTTTTCCTTCCAGAACAGGGAGACAACTATTTTGGTTTCTAAATCATTCGTGCAATGGGGTTAAACAGGTTTCCCATCACCGGATACGTATGAGGCACAGTTTCTCAGTCCAGATGATCTCACCCGAGACCTTTGATTACGCCATAACATTGCCTGAGAGGTACGTCATCCCGGCGATCCGTTAGTCCTTGAGTCCAGGTCTGCGAACATCTGCTCGATGATCATCTGCTCTCGTCGCTTCACCAGTATATCGTGCCAGTAGAGCTGGCTGCTGGCCGTCAGCAGGGCCCCCATGACGCTGACCTCGGTTATGAACATGCCAAGCTCCCTACGACCCGCTGAGCCCAGGGAGAAATACGGGTTGATGTACTCGAAAGTGGTCATGACCATACCGAACGCGAAAACGACGTTGAGAAGTATCAGTGCACCCGTGATAAAAGAGCCGTATTTTGTGTATGGCCAATCGGTCAACGACACGGTGATCAGAAACAGAGATAGCGCCACGTAGGATACGCCGAAGAACCCCATACCTGATATCCTGACTCTCAGCAAGTTCAATACAAGAAACAGGAAAAGCGTCCCGCAGTTCCAGGCACCCAGGAACCTGAACGGTTTCTTGCTGTCACGCCACAACCATATCCAGCTGAAGCACAGGGTGATCGGGATTACCCCGAAGCTGACCACCTTGACGAAGATGTAGGGGAGCATCTCATCCATGCCCTGGTTGAAGATGATGAAGAGCGCGGATGCAAGCCCAAATCCTAGGACGGCTACAAAGTTTCTGAGATAAATCCGGCGCACACTTTCAAAGAGACCTGAGACATAATAAGAAGTTGCTATGGGAGTTTGGATGTAGCCAGATCGACAGCGATCTCCAGCGCCTTGGCTGAGTCAATGAGGCTCATTGATGGGTTCATCGAGCCCACGGCGTTCTCAGGGAGCCTCGGGACGTGTATGAATCCCCCCGGTATCTCCAGACCCTTCTCGGAGATATAGTCCATTAGGTGGTAGAACACCAGGTTGCATCCCTGGGTCCCCGCTGAGTTGCTTATGTGGGCGGGTATCCCGATCTCCTTGATGGCATCAACGATCTCCCTGAAGGGAAGCGTTGACCAGTAAGCCGTCGGCCCCTCGGGGTTCAGTACCTGGTCAAGCCTCTCGTACCCAAAGTTGACCCTGCCATCGGCGCTGCCCACGTTAATTGCAACTCGCTCTACTGGAATGTCGGTTGCGATGCTTGACACGCCGGTGCAGATCACGGCGGCTGGTTGGTGCTTGTCAACTAGGCTTCTTATGATGTCCCTGACCTCGGCGTACCTCATGGGCATCTCCTCCACGACCACCTCGTACCCGTTGTACTCCATCCCATCAAGGAGCCTTATGGCCTCCATGCTGGGGTTTCTCTTCATATCAAGGAACGGCTCGTAGCCGGTCAGCAGAATCTTGCCCTTCATAGTATTCAACGGAAATGGTGTCTGATGTTATTTAGATATTGAGAAAACTGGGAAATCTTCTTTAAACAGTGTCTAAACCATTCATACGTCATGATCGTTGAAGCGGCTATCGGAATCATTGTAGGCAGCATCATACAGGCACCCGTCCTGTGGATATCAGGAAGGATACTCGTGGGGGCAGACCAGGCAAAGTTCATGGACGCGGTGTGGATATCGGTCCTAGCAACTACGGCGAACATCCTACTGGGAATGTTTGTTGGGGCCGAGGCAGGTGGGATCGTACAGCTACTCATCTACCTGTTCCTTGTGAGCAAGTACTATGAGACAGGTTGGGTCAAAGCCGCGATGGTCGCTGTCCTAAACGTAGTCATTGGAATAGTCGTTGTCTGGGCACTTGCCTTCCTCGGGGTCGCGTCCTATCTCATCTAGCATCCCAATAAAGCTCAAATCCTTGATCGGCTATTATTTTTAGATCAAAATGGACCAGTTCAAGCTAGGGATGCATGTGGGCGAGATCAAGGCATGGTGCGAGGCGGTCAAGAATGACGCGAAGGAGATGAGCCTCAGCGCCCCCTTCAAGCCAGAGGACTACGAGGTCCTCCTGCCTTACATGGTGGAACACGCCGAGAGGAATGGAGTCAGCTTCTACAACGAGAAAGAGCTCATCGCCACGGATCTGTTCGGGGACATGGACCTATCGGGCATCTGGGTCTTTATCATATACAGGAGTTCCGAGACGCTGGAAAAGTACCTCAATCTGAAAGAGGACAAGAAGAAGCTACTGGAGTCTAGGAGCTACGATAGAGAAGCCAAAAGGGCCATAGCTGTCCGCTTCGGCAGGCTCCTCGGTTACAGCGACGCGATGATACACACACGCTGGAGCTAGGACATCAGTTTCTTCAGGTACGCCACGAATAGGTCGATCTCCTCTTCCGTGTTGTAAAAGTGAGGACTAACCCGCACTCCACCGTAACCTGCCTGATACTTCATCGTGGGTCCTTTCACCTGCTTGATTGGGCGTCCCCTGAGCTGGGCGGTGGTTTTCCTGTCAAGTTCGTCGCTTCCCGTCGTGTACATGGTCAGGGCGTGCCTGTGGGTGTTCAATGCATCTGGCTCTGGATCCGCCGGAGTCTTTACAGTGCACCCGATTCCCTCAAGCTCCTCGCTGAGGTAGAGACCCAGCCGCATGTTCCGCCTCTCTATATTCTCCTTTCCCAGCCCGTTAAGCCACTTGAGGACGGCGTGCCACGCCCATATCTCGTCAGTCGCCGTTGTCCCCTGCTCAAACCGCTGGGCAGTCTTGGGGAACGGGTAATCGTAGGTCTTGACACTGTCGTGGTCAACTTCCCCGAACGGGAACTTGTCGAACCCCGTGATGCCCGGTCCCTTGTCCACGTTGATATAGCTCCAGAAACTTGGCAGAAGCTCCTCGCACAGACTCTTTTTCACGTACAGGAACCCCGCCTCCGGTGGACCGCACTGCCACTTGTAGCTCCCAGTAACCATGAAATCCACGTCATCGTCGTGGAGGTCAACCACCTTGGAGCCAATGGTCTGGACCGCGTCGTCAAGGACATAGGTGCCCTTCTCGTGGGCGATCTCGCAGACCTGCTTGACATCGTATGTGAACCCGCTTCCGACGCTGGTCCGGTTGATGACAACAAGTCGGGTATTCTCATCAATGGCCTTCTCCATGTCCTCCCGCATGATCCTGCCGTCCCTGTGTTTGATGACCCTGAGCTCGACCCCGTGTCTCTTCAGAGCGAGGAGCGTGTGACCGGTGCTGGGATACGCCTGATCGGTCATCACGACGTTGTCACCCTTTTTCCACGGCTCGTTATAGCCCAGCGTGTCCTTGATCAGGTTTAGCCCCTGAACTACCCTGCTGATGATGCACAGCTCATCTGGTGAAGCCCCTATCAGTTTGGCTCCTTCCTCTCTTGCCAGGGGGTCTTTCTCGCTGAACCAGGCGTGGTCAGTACCCCCTAGTGTGCTACCATACCTCCGCCTGTTC
>CAYLJH010000063.1:0-2940 GCA_964383685.1 uncultured Candidatus Bathyarchaeia archaeon
GCCATCTGGGCCTAGAACACACTGAATACAGGACATACAGTAAATTATCGATATGGGACCAGGGAGCTGACCCAAGTGAGCCAATCGTCGTCCGGAAGGCTAGGGCCCTCAAGCTAATGCTAGACGAGACCCCCGCCATCATCATGGACGATGAACTATTAGTTGGCCAAAGGACTTTGTACGGACAGGTCGCGGAGGGCGAGAACGTCCTAAGGGGAACCTACATGCTCCCGGTAAACCCAGCCACTGACCACAAGAAGGCGTTCTACGCCAGTTACCTCACCGACGAAGAGGTGAAAGGGGCTCATGAATACGGGATACTGGAGGGCGCGTACACATCACACGTCCCGTTTGGCACTACCATGATCCTTGAGCTGGGACTGGGAGGCATCAAGCAGAAGGCACTCGACAGAATGGAACTCGGTAACTCAGGCCCCCAGAAAGATTTCCTCAATGCGATTGTTATCTCATTTGACGCTATATCCGATTTCATCGGTAAACACGCGGATGAGGCGCGTAGACTCGCCGAGCTCACCGGGGACGAGGTGAGGCGAGCAGAGCTGCTCAGGATCGCAGAATCCATCCAGAGGATCAGCACTGGCCCTGCGGTAAATTTCTACGACGCAGTCCAGATGTTCTGGCTATGCACGGTGGTCATGGCCGTTGAGAGCCAGGGATGTATCCCCATCGGTAGGCTCGACTATGACCTCTGGCCTTACCTGGAGAAGGACCTGGCCTCTGGGGCAATGACCCTCAATGAGGCACAGGAGCTTTGTGATTGCCTCTGGATCAAGATAAACTGGGAGACCGACCTCACGTCAGACTCATGCCGCAACGTCACTCTTGGAGGTACCCACCCCGATGGATCGGACGCGACAAACGAGCTGTCATACATGTTCATGGCGGCCTCGAACAAGCTCAAGCTGGCCGACCCCAAGCTCAATGTCAGGTTCCACAAGGGATCCCCGGAGCGGCTTTGGGAGACAACCGTGGAACTCATCAAGGCGGGTCTTGGCGGGTTCCCTGCATTCTACTGCGACGAGGCAATCGTGGAGTCGCTCATGAGGATGGGCATGCCCATCGAGGACGCGAGGTCCTACAGCTGTGATGGCTGCCAAGAGATCATCATCCCGGGTAAGGGGGACTTTTACCCGGTCCATACCGGGGTCAGCCTTCTGGAACTCGTCCAGAACACCCTTGGGATGGAACCTGGAATAGTGGACCCCAGGGTCCCCAAAGTCGATTATCCCGAGCCATCAAATTACCCTTCTTTTCAGGAATTCTTTAACGCGTACCTGGCAAACATGGACACCCTGATAGTCGAGACGGTTAATGAAGGTAATAGGCGGGACACAGGCCTCGGCCTGTTTTCCCCAGTGCCTTTCCTCTCCGCTACCCTTGAGGGATGCATAGAGAACGCATCGGACAAGACCACCGGCGGCTGCACTTACAACTGGACGGGGTGTAACGGACAGGCGTTCGCGACGGCCGTCAACTCACTCGCAAGCGTCAAGAAAATGGTCTACGACGAGAAGCTGGTCACCCTCCCTGAAATGCGAGAGCAGCTCAATGAAGACTGGCCAGATCAGAGGCTCCGCCAGTACGCCCTGAACCGGGTCCCCAAGTGGGGGAATGACGATGATTATGTCGATGATATCGCAGTGAAGGTGGCAGAGCACTTCCTCTCGGAGGCTGGCAAGTATGAAAACTCAAGGGGAGGTCCATACTACCCTGGTATATTCACGTTCCACCACGTCGGTAGGGGAATCAGGACATCGGCGTCCCCGGACGGGCGCTTGATGGGAGACACCATATCGACTCACATCACACCCCACGCGGGCACTGACACGATTGGTCCGACTAGTACACTCAAATCGGCCCTGAAGGTTACGAGCCTCAGGCCACCGGAGGGTACTGCTATGGATATCCGCCTGCACCCCTCGGCCGTTTCAGGTGAGGAGGGAACCAGAAAGCTCAGGAGCTTTATCGAGACGATGATGAAGGAAGGGGGGCCTGTTCTACAGTTCAACGTCATAGACACGGAGACCTTGAGGAAAGCCCAGGCCAACCCGGAGCAGTACAGGTCACTGCTGGTGCGTATCTGGGGGTTCAGCGCATACTTCACGACCCTGACGAAGGAGTACCAGGAAGAGGTCATTGCCAGGACCGTCCACGGTTTGGATTAGACCTCGCCCTTCAATTTTTATACTCTTCAACATGCCTCGTATGTATGACATCAGAGAATCATATCGGGTTATTCGTCAGGGACCTGGCGGCCAGCGTTGAGTTCTACAAGGATTTTTTCGGGTTCCCCGTGGTAAAGGAGTTCGGCAGCAGCGGCGCCAAGATCGCGTTGCTGGACATCGGCGGTGGGCAGCTGGAGTTAATTCAGAGGCCGGAGCCCTTGGACGTATCGCCTAACTGTGTCTGGGGGCACATCGCGTTCCATGTCCCGGATTTCGAGGTGGAGCTGAAGAAGGTGGAGTCCCTTGGGCTGGAGAAGCGGATAGTGACTATGGACAACGGCAACAGGCTTTGCTTCTTCGCGGACCCGGACGGCCACACCCTTGAGCTAATGGAAGCAGGGCTCTAGAGTAATGCCCTATTTCAGTGAATGGACTGTTCAGGACGATGATGGCGTCCTCCAGATAGAGGAGGACAGGATTAGCTGGCAACATGCGGATAGGACCGCTGTTAGGTACATCAGTAAAGAACATCAAACTCCAAGTGATTTCGTTCACTCTTTCGTAGTTTGTTTCCAAGAAGGAAAGGTTGAGGACGAGGAGAACCGTGGTTTCATCAGGCTCTGGGAGGTGAGGAACGACTGGGAGAACAGGGCATGGGTCTACGCCCGGAAGAACGGCGACGGCTGGACCATTTACCTGGAACAGCTGAGCAAAAATGTCAAGGTGATGGCGTTCGAGGGCTCGGCTAGGCTTG
>CAYLJH010000063.1:2950-9237 GCA_964383685.1 uncultured Candidatus Bathyarchaeia archaeon
AGGGCTCGTCACGGTTCAACTTTGGTAACCGTTACACCGTGAAGGTGTCCAGGGACTGGGGTGATTACAGGTTTGTTGTGCAGGACGGTGAGGGCTTGGCCGTCGAGGACAGCGGTGATGTTTCGGGGGTGTTGCAGGGCTACAGCCAGGTCTGGCTCGCATCCACGATAAAGTCTCGCAGGAACAACGGCAACTGGAGTACCGGTTACATCGAGAACCTTTCCCTGATGAGCGAGAAAATATAACCGGATAAAGCCCTGTTATGCCCATGAAACGCCAAGTTGAGACCAGCATCGTGAAGGAGATAAACTACCTCATCTACACGCCACCCGATTACACCGGCGACGAGCCGTACCCGTTGATGATCTTCCTCCACGGAGCTGGGGAGAGGGGAGACGATCTAGGTCTCGTGAAGTCACACGGGCCACCCAAGGAAATCGAGGCTGGAAGAGAATATCCGTTCATCGTCGTCTCCCCCCAGGTCGCGGAGGGCGAGTGGTGGTCACCCAGCACCGTGATCTGGATATTGAATGAGTTGAAGGCCAAGATGAACATCGACGAGGACAGGGTCTACCTCACCGGCCTCAGCATGGGCGGTTACGGCTCGTGGGACACGGCCATCAGGCACCCTAACCTGTGGGCGGCGCTTGTGCCGGTGTGCGGCAAGGGTGACCCGATCATGGCGGACCGGATCAAGCATATCCCGACCTGGATCTTCCACGGCGCGAAGGACTCCGTGGTGCCATTCAGGCACTCCCAGGACATGTTCGACGCCCTTGAGGGCTACGGGAACGCCAGGTTCACGGTCTACCCGGAGGCCGACCATGACAGCTGGACGGAGACGTATAGTAACCCGGAGCTCTACGATTGGATGCTGGCGCAGAGGCGGGGCAAGCGTCCTCCAGTGTTCCCCGAGTAGTTTGTATCAAGTAACCTGAAATAAGTGAAAAAATCCGCTCCGGCCACTGGTACTAACGCAAAAAAAAATTTTTGATGGGTTTCTTATGTCAAGTAACCTGACATAAGGCGAAAAAAGGTGGTAGTGGGTGGGAGGGCGTGCTGCCCGGTGGCCCCTTGTGAGTGGTTACCGTATATATCGCAAAAAAAAAATTCTGGCTGACTTGTGTCAAGTGACGTGCAATACGGGAAAAACCTCTTCTGCCCATTCGGGGAGCCTTTAAAACACGCGGTTTTAATGGAGAACTATTCTCAGGTGATTTGTTGTCAAAGAAGAGTAAGACTCTTGGCGGTTCAATGGAGGACACCAGGGACAGGCACAGGCGGTACATGAGGGCCATCCAGCACCCGGTAAGGCGGGATATTCTCAGGGCCATGGAGAAGGGGGCTTCTACTATGGATGACTTTGTGAGGGATCTGGGTGAGGAGCCCAAGGTCCTTGACTGGCACCTGAAGAGCCTTGAGCACGGGTTCTGCATCGAGAGGGTGGGGGACAAGTTCGCGCTGACCAAGGAGGGCAGGATCGTGGACTACCTGGACAGGAAGGCCAAGAGATAACAGTGGGCCGTAAATTCTGGAAAAAAATATTTTCGGTGGTACGGAGTGTCACTGGGTGTTTCTTTTTTGGTCTTTTCCTGGGACTGATTGAAGACCTTGAAACGTTTGCCATACAGCTGTTCTAGAGGGTCTTGAAGCTCTGTATATAGGAGCAGCATTCGTTCACACATCTTCAGGATTTAATGTCTCAAGGGATCATGGCTTCCAATCGGGCCCTTAACTCGTTAATCATAACAGGTAACGGTGGTGGCGATTCATCAGTCATCCTGGTCAATTCATCTAGGTGAGGTTCAAGGATTTCCATCAGGTCGTCCCGGAAAAACTGGTCAACTGATCTGAATTCAATCCCTTTGCCTTTGCACTTTTCAAAGAACGTCTCCATTACTGCCCCAGTATCCGCTGCTTCCATCTCAAATAACCTCCATGCGTCATAATAGTCCCTGATCTTGGTTCTCTCGATTAAGGACCTTAACTTCTCGGCCAGGATGTTATCCAACTAGTAAGCCCGGAGGGAAAATTCTGGGTAATCGTACATGACTGGGACTTTTACTGACTGATGATTGCCTACAAAGTTCTCTCTGGTGACCTCGATTTTTGTCCTGTGTCGGGTTATTGGACCTGTGAAGCCCACGGTGGACCTGAGAAAGTCCTGCCTCACGTAGGGCTCTCTGAAGATTAGCTCAATTCCCCCGCTCAGCTCCTCTACAACTGGTGGAAGTTCCTCTAGTAGGGCTGATGAAATGTCATCCATTTTGGAATCATCAAGCACTGTAAAATCAAGGTCTTCCGATATCCTCCAATCAAGCGGATAGTATACCTTTGAAAGCGCGGTGCCTCCTTTGAAAATTAGTTTGTCGCATACAGAGCACGTTGATATCCCCTTGAGAATCCAACCGAGGACATAGTCTTTCTCAATCAGATCCAGGCCGAGCCCTCGTTCAGCCGCCGTTCTTCTGAGCGTAGCTCCATCGATCATCTCATCCACCTCTCAGGGTCGATTTCCGCGTTCAGGAACATTCTCCATTTGTTGTTGAACTTGCCTTTCTTGGGGAGCCTGGGGTCAAGCTTGGGGTACCCCTCGGACAGCCCGATATTCCTGAATAGGGGATTGTATTCGCGGTACCCAAACACATCTAATAGGTAACCAAGCCTCTTGATTACCGTCTTGTTGCCCAGTCTCTCGGCGTAGGTCACCACCTTCTTCATATCCAGCTCCCTGTGCTCAAAAAATATCGATTTGGCTACCTCGTCAACCCCGCCGCAATACTCCGGGTGATCCAGGCAGTCCACTATCGTCTTCTCGACGTCTGATATCTTCACCATCGCATCTGAGACTGTTGCCTCTTCCAACCCAAACATCTTTGACTCCGAGACCGTGATGAACCTGAACTTTGTGTGCAGTATTGTCCTGTTTTTACGTCTCTTGCTCGAAACAACGTAAACTACGGACGGGACAAGTTCGTTCAATCCGTGGTAATTCAACGCGCTTCCGTACCCGATGTAATATGGGTTGACCAAGTGGGAGGCAAGGACGAACCCGTGTTCGGTGTGCAGGCTCCTTACTCCCGCCTCCAGCGGGACTATGAGGTATTTTCCCCTAGCCAAACTGATTAGCCATTCTTTTTTCGCGAGTCTGTTCGCGATAACTTTTGAGTTCTCGTAGGTTACACCTAAAGTCGTGGTAACATCTTCCAATGTGAATATCTTTCGACCTCTTTCAGCCAAGGATGCAAGTAGGGTGCTTTCCCTCGTGGATAAGGAGTGGCGGACAAAGAAGTTGACCGGTATGTCTCTGCTTGACTCGTTTACAGTCACATCTATGCCTATATTACTAGTATCCTTGGTATCAGATTCTGTTACCATCGATACATTAAATATAATTCTATCTTTAAATAGTTAGTGGATGGTGGGTTTTTTCCCCGCGCTTGCTCAAAACGTGAATAAAGTCCCGAACAGTGGCTGTTGATTTCCGGGAAGACCTATTACATTCTAGCCCGGTGGTCGTATATGAGAAAAGGGGAGCTCCCCTGTGTGTTCAAGGATATTGATGGGTTTTAGACGTGACCCAGTGCCTGAGTGAAATCGTTTTCAAGGTCCACGTAATCCTCGATCCCAACGGATACACGTATGAGCCCGGGCGTGATGCCGATCTCCTCCTGCCTCTCTAAGGACAAGCTCCTGGTGTACACTACGTGTGGCACAGTCAGGATGGTGTCAACGCCTCCAAGGGATGTCGCCAGCTTGACTATCTCCAGGTTGTCCACGAGCCTTGTCACCCCGTCGATGCCATCCTTGACCTCGAATGACATCATGTCGCCGAAGCCAATCATCTGCCTCTTTGCCAGGTCATGCTGGGGGTGGCTCTCCAGTCCAGGGTAGTTGACCTTCAGGACACTGGGGTGCTCCTCAAGCATCTTCGCCAGGGCGAGGGCGTTCGAGTTGGCGCGCTCAATCCTCAGGGCAAGGGTCTGCATCCCCGTGATCAACAGGAATGCCCCAAACGGGTCAAGGGACTGGCCGTAAAGCGCCCTGTTCCTCTTTATCTCCTTGATGCGCTCGGACGTGGTGACCGCTGCCCCGCTGATCACGTTATGGTGACCCGCCAGAAACTTTGTCGAGCTCTCCACGACTATGTCTATTCCAAGGTCGAGGGGTTTCTGGTTAATCGGAGACGCAAAGGTGTTGTCGAGAACGGACACCAGCTGGTGTCTCTGGGCTATCTCCACCGCCTGCGCGATATCAACCAGCCTCATCGAGGGGTTGGTGGGGGTCTCGATGTACATGAGCTTGGTATTCTCGTTCACCAGCTTCTCCGCTGCGCCAACGTCCAGCGTGTTGAAGAAACGAGTCTTGATGCCGTACTTGTCGTTGAGGGTGTTCAGGAAACGGTTGGATGCGCTGTAGAGGTCGTTCTGGGCCAGTATCTCGTCCCCCCTCTTCACGTACGTCGCTATGGTTGACGTGATCGCCGCCATGCCCCCGGAGAAGACCAGCGCCTCCTCCCCACCCTCAAGGGCGGCTATCTTCTTGGCCGCGGCTTCCTGTGTCGGGTTGGCCCCACTGGAGTATTGGTACCCCTTTTTCCCGTTGACGTTGATATCGATTAACTCGGCCTACTCTGAGGGCGTCATCGACGTAAACATCATCGTGCCTGCCTGCTTTGACAACCCGTTAAAGGAGAGCGCAATCAACTTCCTCTCCGAGGTCTTGACCGGTAAACGAGATGTGGCTATCCCCCTGTCAACCATAATCGGAGCCTATCATATTGCGACGCGTTATCTCAGGGCTTCCAGGATAAACGTGAGGAGGGTACTGGACGGAATGCTCGAAACCAGGTCCAACGCCCTGTACGGTGACTTACCGGTGAACATAGTCTCCGATGCGCTGGATTATGCATCAGTCTATAACGTCGAATCCTGGGACGGGGTCTTGGTCGCGATCTCCAGAAGTCACGGGTCAAGGATAGTCTACACGCTTGACAAGGAGCTTGGAAAGGTAACTGATATCACCGTAGTCAATCCATTCAAGCAAGACCTGGTTGATGCATACCACGATTATATACGAGAGAACGTTCGCAAACAATGACCCTGCTCGTATGAAACTAGCTTTTTGAGCTTACCCGCCCAATCTATTTTCTGATTATTAAGAATAAAGACGAACACTCCCTGAGAAGTGGAAGTGCATATTATGGTAGCGGGGGATAGGTCTATACTCTCGTTTTGACTCTCAAGTTCAGAATTGTAATGAATAATTAAAAACTACTGGCTGGCATTCGGAGTCTGTAGAGTTCTAGGTGATGTCCTCTGCAGCGAATGGGGTGACATTCTTTTTTTGACTCTCAACAGACCCATTGTTAAGTGAGAAGAGGTAGTAGATAAAGTACGATCTTTAAAGAGTTTAATCGCATATGTCAGCATATTGCTCGCGCAGAAGAATGAAGCCCACCGGAAATACTGTAATGTTCCAGGCACGGTTGTCTAACCCTCGAATCGTTCTCATACATAAAACGCGCACTCGAATTTATTGAAGTAATGTCGCTTCCTCTTTTTCATGCTCAAAGAAATGCGTCAGAATCGTCACAAGCCCGTTATTCGACGATTTAAAAGCCGTGTCCATTTCTCCAGTGGTAAATAGAGCAGTCTCCCCATCAACTATAATTACCCCGAACTCGAACCCCATATCATCTAGAACATAAGTGCTAACGTTCTCGGGAATCTTGTTCAACTCGATATCCGATCTCTGGAGTATAAGATCCGCGCCTATGCTCATCGAGTATATCTCCTCGCAAAGATATTTAGCCAACTCTTCGTGTACAAGCATCTTGACATGTTTAGCCGAAGCCACCATCTCATGAACCTGGGACACTATATTTTCCTTACCCCTAAACGTCCAGATGAAATCATCGGAGACAGATACATTCCCAACTTCATCATAGATGCTCTGCAACATATCCGAGACACTTTCAAGAGAATTCTTTGTTTTTAAAAGCGAGCTCTCATGTTCATAATCCACGTACATTATTTTCTTTATGTATTTGGCCTCTATCTCTTCTACGTAATAATCAGTGTAATTGCTAAGGGCAATACTTGGCGTCAGCGTCCTAAACAGCATGGGACGGCCCCGATGAATCTCTATCAAACCCTTTTTCTCCAGTAGAGAAGTAACCTCATATGTCTTTGAGTATGGGACCTCGCTTTTCTCGCTGAGCTCCTTTGCCTTCAGTTCCCCGTTCTGAATCAAGGCCACATAGATCTTTGACTCATATTCCGTGA
>CAYLJH010000064.1:0-9019 GCA_964383685.1 uncultured Candidatus Bathyarchaeia archaeon
CGTCCAAGCCCGGTTTCATGGGGGGATTCATGGGTGAGTTTCTCACTCGGCGGCTGCAAACACTTCAATGACATAGCCCTCATGGATTCACTTCAGGGATGGGCGTGCGCGACCAAGGGGCTGGGCAAGGAAAAGATGGGCGAGATCATCCAACCCGGCTACGTGTGGAAGGATTACCCTGAGGGATTTGATCCTGACAGCTACGACGCGCCCCCCTACACGGTGACCCGTTGGCTCAAAGACGGGGACATCATAGACCTCGGGGGGAGGAAACTTGAGGTATTGTACACCCCGGGGCACAGCAATGACCATATCTGCCTCCTCGACAGGGACGCCCGGTACCTGTACACGGGGGACCTCTACTACACGGGCGGGGTCACGAGCTACCTGCCGTGGGGGGACCACGACCAGTTCATCGACAGCTGCAGGAGGCTCGTCGAGTTAGCCCCCCACTACGACTGGCTGATGTCGGCCCACAACGAGCCCAACGTGGAGAAGGAGCAGATGAAGGCAATGTACGAGGCAGCGGTAGCAATCAAGGAGGGGACCGCGACCGATTACAGGGAGAGCAGGTCGGTAGCCGTCAACTATGACCTCAAGGTCAGGAGGTACCAGTTCGAGAGGTTCAGCCTGACAGTCAGGGACCCGCTATGACAAACTGAGAAAAAGTGGGATACCACACCACCACGTAAAATTTTTTTTTCTCGTTATAGTAGGTTACCTACTATTCGTTTTCATGGACACTCTTGACGGGAAAAAATCCCTTATGTCATGTTACTTGACACAAGCCAGCCAAAAATATTATTTTCGCGTTAATACCAGTGGCCGGAGCGAGAAAAGGGTTAATGGACGACGCCCAGGCGGTTCAACTCGTCCCTGAGCACGTCAGCCGTCTGCTTAAAGCTGGTCTGCTGCTCCACGTACTCGTCCCCGCTGATGACGCCCTGCTTGAACTGGCTGTCCAGACCGGCGAGGGTGGTCTCGATCTCGCTGACCCTCTGCTTCAGGTGGTCCGCGTAGTCACCGGAGTGCCCTTCATGGGACTCGGCGGTGGGAGACACGTCTGCCTGTACGACTCCGTCTTTCATCCTCAGGATCCTGTCAGAGATTCTGGCGATGCTTGGGTCGTGGGTGACCATGATGATCGTCTTGCCAAGCTCCTTGTTCACCTTGCGCAGGTACTGGACCACGATGGCCGCGTTCTCTGTGTCAAGCTCCCCGGTGGGCTCGTCAGCAAGGACCAGAGGTGGATCGTTGGCCAGCGCAGCCGCGAGGGCTATCCTCTGCTGCTCTCCGCCACTCAGCTCACCCGGTTTATGATCCCTCCTGTCCAGAAGGCCGACCACGCCAAGTAACTCATTGACACGCTTGTTCCTCTCTTCAACTTTGATTCCAAGCGCCGCCATGGGTAACTCGATGTTCTCGGCTGCCGTGAGGGTTGGAATCAGGTTCATGTTCTGGAACACGTGACCTACCGTCTCCCTCCTAAAGTTAACCAGGTCACTGACATTCATGCCTGTGAGATCGGTCTCAAAGACCTTGACGCTTCCAGCCGTGGCCTTGTCAAGTCCGCCGATGATGTTTAACAGTGTGGACTTTCCGCTGCCCGAAACTCCGATGATGGCCACCATCTCGCCCTTACGGACGTTCACGTTCAGGCCCCTGAGAGCCTGGACCTCGATGTTGCCTAGCTTGTATATCTTAATCAGATCTCTTACGATAACCGCGTTTCTTGTACTCATTTTTATTCCTCCAGTCTCAGATCCGGCGCAGCCGAGATCCTGTTGATTGCCACCACTATAGGTACGATGGTGGACACGATGATTAACCCGATGATGACCCCCAGCTGTATCAGCACACTATTCGGGAATACCACCCTGTAGCTGAATATGAACCCCAGCGTGTTGTTAAGCAGGTTTTCCACACCGTAAAGCGTTATAATGCCAACAAAACTACCGAGGGCAATAGCGAATATATCCATCCCCAGGTGTTCCGTGAGCATCGTGATCGCCAGCTGGCGTGAGCTGTAGCCCCTGATTACCATTATGGTTAGCTCCTTCATCCTGCTGCGGATCATAGTCGTTATTATCAAAACTACCCCAACAGAGGCGACCAGCCCCGCAAAGTACGTTCCAAGAACCTGTATATGCTTCGGCCCCGACAATATGACGTTCTCAAGCGCATGCCTCTGGTTGATCTCGGCTATGTCAACTCGCTGAACATCTAGGTCAACGTCCTCCAGGACAATTTTAATGGCATCGACATCGATGCCTGGTTCTAGGTCCACCACAATCCTCCTTTGGTCGATGTACCGCTCCCTGATCTGCTCCATGAATGTGTGGCTGGCGTACATCATGGGATTGCTTGGGATGTAATTATCCTCGGTGGCCTTCCCGTAGAACCCAACGATTCGGACCTGATATGTTCGTCCGGCAGTCTGAATCAACATCGTGTTGTTCACGCTGAGTCCCAGAGCCTGCCCAGCCCCGTATTCCAGCACAGCCCCGTTTTCAATGGCATCCATTTTTTCGAACATGGCAGGGTCATTGGCGAAGCCCAGCGGCAGGTAAGCAGTTTCCGCCCAGACAAGGGGGTCAATACCCCGTACGGGGATAAGGCCAAGACTTGTATCCGGGTTGAAGAGCACCTCTATACTCGCCGACTCAACCCCATCCAATTCAAGTATCTTCTCAAGAACCTGCTCGGATTCTTGCCCCTCAAAGAGCCAAACCGCGGCGTCCGCTCCAACCGCTGAGTTAACAGCGGATGCTAGAAAGTCCTCGCTCATGGCAACGTTCCCAATAACGGTGAAGCTGTAACCTACAATGAGAGCTACCATGAAAGTAGAGGCCGCAGTCCGCTTCAGGTTCCTCCTGCTGCTCAAAGCGGATAGCTTTGCGACATCTCCCACGAAAATCCCCGCAAACTTCGTGAGCAAAATCTGGTACCAAGGAGCATACTGGACAAACAGCTTCGTGAATCCCCAGAAAAGAAGGATTGGAGCTATAAAGCTGAGCATATAGTCAGTGCCCCACCATGTCTGGAATAACACGTTGACGACAAGGTTGCTAGTTGATGGCCTGAACTGCTCCACAGTTATACCCATGTAGATCATCAATGTCCGGTATAGACCAAGGGATAGGGCGAGCAAAGGCTCAAAGATTGAGAACTCCTCCTCATCGTCTGTAATGTGCTCCCTGAGAGCCTCCACCATGTTTACTTGAGTCGCCCTCTGTGCGGGCCTGTAAAGAGAGATAAGTGCAAGAGCAAGCGTGAACGCAAATGTAGTCCCAACGGTTATCGGCGATATTGAGGAAATCAAGTCAGCGGTCCCAACGTCCTTGATTATAAGTGGAAGGATGAGGCTACTGCCTATCAGGCCAACGAACCCTGCGAAAACAGCCACGACAAGCCCTTCAAACAGGAGCATGTACAAGATCTGCTTGTGGTTCATTCCACGTGTCAAAAGGAGGCCGATCTCCCTCTTCCTCATGCCGAATACAACCTCGGATATTGTCAATCCAAGGTACCATGCAGTGAAGAATACAGGAAGACTGACTATGATGGTACTAGTTTTCATCTGATCGGAGTTGTTCTTGATGGAGTACAGAATCTCGCCCAGGAAATTCCTAGGTGTGAAGTAGAACTCCGCTCCCTCGGAGTTCAGTTGATCGTGGATGGCATCAATGGTTGCTATTGAACCATCAATATCCCACGGGTTGACAAGGCCCTCCCTGTCAAGTGAGATAAGGGCCACGCCGAACTGGTCACTTACAGGTCTCCGCTGGTCCACGAAGATATCAGCCATGATATCCATGTAAGTCTCCTCGCTAAGCATCACCAAGTTATAGCTCGGTCGCTTCTGGCTTGGATCGTTTTTACTGAACAGGCTCTGAAGATAAGCCTCGTACCTGCTGACAAAAAGAGTCCATTCCTCGTCCTCGACCCCCACGGCATCTGCTAATGGGAACTTGAATTGCCTCATCTCGAACCCAGGGGGGCTCTTCCAGAGATAGGTTTCCATCTCGATAATAACGGTCCCATTCTCAACGAAAAGAGGGGCATCCGCTGAGCTTGCATCAAAGTAAACCTTTCCGTGTTCAAACTGGTCTACGCCGACAAGCCCCTCATAGAAAATGGAGTCATCAGGGATAGCCACCATATAGACGCCTTCAATTGTGATATTATCGGTTCCAGGCTCGAAAAGTCGAACCGGGGTCCGCATGAAATAATCTAATCGTTCAACACCTTCAACGGGTCCAAAGAACTCGTCTATCTCGGATATCCGTGTTTTTGTAATATTTTTGTCAGGGGCCATAGATATGATATCATATGGTGCCGAGGCAAACACCTGCTCAAGGGATTTTGCTCCTATTACATCCGCTCCCTGAAGAATACCCGCGAAGAGGGTCGATGCGAGCGCGACGCTGAGGAAAAGAGACAGGAAAAGCCCTTTACCCCTAATAATCCGTTTTATGGCGTAATTGAACATCTCTAATCAGTCGCGATGCCTGTTTAAAAAAACTTGCTAAAATATTTGGAATCAGGAAAAAAACGTAAACGAAATCCCCTTTTCTTTAAATACTAATGTTTATATCGACTGCCCTGTTTTCAACTCCAGTGAAATTAATGTTCCATCTGGTTGGACAACTATTACAACAAGATAGCGAGATAGGGATGATACTGCAATCACTGTTCAGTTTTGCTTTCATCATCTACCTGTTCTACGCACAACGTATCCAAGCCATGACCATGCTGCGTCAGATAGAAACCAGCCTACGAAAGGTCAAGAGCCTCCGTGATGACGGACGAAAAATCGCGATCGAGGCCATAAAAAAGTTCGGCAAGCCCGATAGGGACCCGACGCCACAGGTCGAGAGGTTCATGGATCATTTTATGATCCCACCCATCAGCATGGACCCGGCCGGCGTGGTGCAGAAGCTTGGAAAGATAATCAACGTGAGGGAGTTCACATTCGAGCGCGAGGTAGCTCAGATGGCCCCTGAGGCGACAACAGCCCAGAGGAATAACCTAGAGAACCTGCTTGAGGCGGGACTTGCCTTGAACATCTTCTACAAGGTCATCAGGCACTATTACCTGATGGGCAAGAAGACCATGAACATCTATGTCATCATGCAGATCCACATGATCCTACCCCAGCTAATCCAGCAAATCGAGGCGTACAGCGCCGCGCTGCAGGCTTTCAGGGACGGAATCCCTATCGGGGACACGGTCGGACCCATCGTGGCAGCGAAGCTGCTTGATGGCGCAGAGGTCTACGAGGTAGCAAAGGAGATGGCCGCTGGAGAGATCGACTACGAGGGACGCAGGGTCATCATAACCAAGGCTTGGGGTCCAGGCGGAAGCGTCGGGAAGCCAGGTGACGCCATCCGGAACATCCTTGACAAGGAAAAAGGAAAAGTCAAGATGTTAATCACCGTTGACGCTGCAGGTAAGCTTGAGGGAGAGGGTGTCGGTGAGATCGCCGAGGGCGTTGGAGCGGCGATAGGTGGACCTGGCGTCGAGAAGTACAAGATCGAGTTGGCTGCCACCGAGTACGAAGTTCCAATGTTCGCTGTAGCGATCAAACAGGGAATGGAGCACGTAGTGGCACCACTGGTCGAGGAACTCATGGACGCCACTGACAAGGCAGTTAGCAGCGTGAAAGGAATGATTCTTGAGTACAGCGAGGAAGGCGACACGGTAATCGTTGCTGGAATTGGTAACACAGTAGGAGTGGCACAATGAGACTAATGGCAGACGAGGGAAACGCTAGGCCACTAGCAAGTGGGGCAAGCCAGAATTTGGTGAGTCTCGTGTTAATGGTAGTGGTTGGGGCAATCGCATTGGTAAGCCTGTACATGGGCTTCCAGGAATACGGCAACAACGAGATCGAGACCGCCTTTATGTACATACTCATAGGCGTCTCGGGTTTCGCCGCGATAGGCTTCAACTTCTTCAGGGCAAAGCCCGTGGCCAAGCAGACCAAGGGACCCAAGGTGGTTGAGGTCGTCACGACCCTAGAGTGTCCACAGTGCAACCTCAAGAGGGTGAGGGCGCACCAGGTAGGCGATTATATCTTCAAGAAGGACGAGCCTTGCACACGGTGCGAGGGTAACATGGTCATCACGAGGATAAACGCCCGCAAGGACCCAAAGGACAAGAAAAACTAGGCGGTAGTAACTTCACAGCCGTCCTCGGTGACGATGACGCTGTGCTCCGCTTGGGCTACCATCCCCCTGGTTCTCTCCAGGAGCTGCGGGTAGCCGGTCAACACTTTTGATTTCAGCAACTCTTTGAAAGCCGTCGCGCCATCAGGTCCCTTGAATTTTCTCAGAATCCACCGGGAAGCGAATGGCAAGGTCTTGTACTCGGCCTGGATGAACTTCATCATTATCTTTGCCCTGCCTTTGACGTTCCGCTTCTTCTGCATCAGGTAGATGTTGCTAGGAGGTCCGTCAGTTACCTGCCCATTGGCAGACCGGGGGACAGCGAAAGGCTCGATGGCGTAGACATCTCCCTCTTGTATGGTGTGGCCGCCGAAACTGCCGACGTTTGGAATGCTGTAGCCCGGGGAGTGAACAACATACCTGGCCAACTTGTGCCCAGTAAGGTTGCTGATTGGGCGTGCCCCCTTGCCGTTGATAGCGTTCTCGATGGCAGCACCGATGACGTTTGCCTTTATATCAGGTCTGATAGTCTGAATCGCCGCATCCAGCCCAGCCTTTGCAGCCTCAACCAGATACTCGAATTCAGGGTCAAAACACTTGGTGACAGCAGTGTCTGCGATGTAACCGTCGACATGGACACCGATATCAAGTTTTACAAGCGACTTTTCTGGGATCACGGTCTTGTCGTTGATGGGTGAACAGTAATGCGCCGCTACATGGTTGATATCCACGTTAGTGGGAAACGCCATCTTGGCCCCAAGATCGGCTACTCTCCTGTTCACTACATCGCATATGTCAACGACCTTGACTCCTGGCTCGATCTCCTTTATCGTGGTATCTCTAACCCTGGCGGCTATCCTTCCAGCCTCCCTAAGAGCGTCAAGAGGTTCCATAACGTCTATGATACAAGTGAAATGAAAAAGGGTTACCCTAAAAATTGGGTTTACTTCACAACGAGTATCGGCTTGGTACAGCTTTCAACAACGTTTCTGCTGGTGCTTCCCAGAATCCAGCCAGTGATGCCGCCTATGCCTCGGCTACCGATGACTATCAGGTCAGCGTCGTATTCCTCGGCCGCGTTCACAATTGTACTGGACGGCCTGCCCTCCAAGAGCATGGTCTCAACTTTCATGTCCGGGAAATGGTCGTTGATATCCTTTTTCGCCTCATTCAGGCTCTTGTTATAGATATCCTTCATCTTGTCCTGGTACTCGCCCATGTCCTGAGCCGCAGTAATGGGTGCCGCTCCGAATCCCTCGTCGGGGAAGACTGGCATCATAACCCGGGGTACAACTGACAGGATCAACAAATCAGAGTTGAAAGGCTCCGCGAAGTTCACGGCGTGGTCTAGGGCGTGCTTGCTTGCCTCGGATCCGTCAAACGCTACGAGTATCTTCTTGTACATAATCCCTCACGTAATACGGTCTTTTCGAGCTATAAAAACCAATCAGGGGTTACTTACCAAGGGTCTGAAGAACCTTGAGAGACCCATAGCGGTTGACTATGTTGACCCATTCATCCTCATCATAGAAACTGCACAGGCCCTTTCCATATTGCTTGGCCACCTCAAGTGTGAACCTTGCAGCCTCTTCTATGTCAGTGGGATGGCTCGCACCTGTACTGCATCCCGGAACGGGAACCTGGGATGTTATCGCCAAGCCAACTACAGGTCTGTCAGTCGCAGTGCAGGGTTGCATGATGCTATTGATGTGATATAACTCGTTCCCGTATGGAGTTATATCCTGCGTCGTTATGGGGCAGACCTTGGGCAACTCACCCGTTGTCCAGCTCATGATATCGAGGAGACTATCACTTACCTTGAGTATCCAACCCTCTTTCACTGTCGCAGTGATGGCAAAACCACGCCAGTTTGCAACCCGATTCCCCTTGGTGGTGTCCACGCTCAGTATCGCGTCCATTTCTGAGTCCACTTCCTCCCTGTTCATGGTGACGGTGCAAACAGGGCTACCCATGAAAGGAACAGGTTTGTGAGGCTGAACGGGAGCATCAGGACAGATATGTGTCGAGATCACTACATCGCCATCCAGCGTATCCCCATTTGCCTTCATGTCAGCAAGTTTCAATGCGAGGCTGAGTGCCACAACGGCTCCATCGGCGTCAGAAACGAGCCCTACCTGTTCTGGTCTCGCCCCGATTCCACCCAGACGTCCTATGACACCCAGAGTTCTAGCAGAACCACCTTTGGATTTACCGTGGGTTCCCTGAACCTTGATCTTGACGAAATCAGTGCTTCCCTTCTCGCCCTTAATGGGTTTGACCTCGATGTCTTTCAACCCGCGATTCTGTAGAAACATCCTGACAGGGTCTCCAGTGACCAAGGCAGAATCTAGCAACTCCATGATCTCAATGACCTGTTTGAGCATGAGACTAAATTAACTCTAGAATTGAAAAAACCTGTGACCGGTTACGGCACTCTTAAACTCAATGCCTCTCTCGCCTCACATATGAGTAGCCTGGAAGTAGTGGACAGAGCCGATGAGGAGGCGATCCAGAAGAAGATCAAGCTGCAAAAGGCCCGAGAGAAGCGCATCAGGGAGGAGCGCCATAGGCTTGAGTCTGAGCTACGGAACCTGATCTTCAAGAGATACTTGGACCTTAGCGAGAAATACGAGTCAAACGAGGTGTAGGCTAACGTTCAGCCCTGACGAGGAGGCTGAAGCGGCCGTAATCATAGCGGTGTACATTGATACCTGATGCCACTCCCTCGCTGTACTCCCCAGCAGTGCCGTCCCGGATGCTGATTGCTGCCTCGTAGCACTCCTTGATGAGCTGCTTTTCCATTTTTGGCTCGTTATGGCTGGGCATGACCCACTCATACTCTGGGATGA
>CAYLJH010000065.1:0-2695 GCA_964383685.1 uncultured Candidatus Bathyarchaeia archaeon
ATCAAGGACTACGGGACCGATGCGGGCCACGATTTCCTCAACGGGATCAGCAGGCTCATCAACGGTTTCCTGACAATCAACGGCTTCACGTACAGCTTTGACGAGCTAACCCTCCAGGAGAGGGAGCTCAAGAGCATCAGCAAGGTCATGCGCACCATGGAGAGGAGCGTCGCAAAGCTCACGGTCGAGCTGGACAACGATGTTCTTGAGAGGCTGCCAGGCCAGACGATGCGGGAGAGCTTCGAGATCAAGGTCATGAACGAGCTGGCAAAGGCCAGAGACGGCGCGGGTAACATCGTGCAGGCAGGTCTGCCGCTGACCAACAGCGGCATCATCATGACTAGGAGCGGAGCCCGTGGTAGCAGCCTAAACATCGGCCAGATGATGGGCAGCGTAGGACAGCAATCCATCAGAGGCAAGAGAATCATGAGGGGATACGAGGGCAGGACCCTACCCCACTTCAGGGAGGATGACCCAATGCCAGTGGCAAGGGGCTTCGTCTACAACTGCTACCGTGACGGGCTTACGCCGCTAGAGTTCTTCTTCCACGCCATGGGAGGCCGGGAGGGACTGGTAGACACCGCGGTGCGTACCCAGCAGAGCGGGTACATGCAGAGGAGGCTCATCAACGCACTGGAGCACCTTAGGGTCGAGTACGACGGAACAGTCAGGAACAGCGTCGGCGATATCGTCCAGTTCACCTACGGTGAGGACGGCGTCGACCCATCAAAGTCTGACCACGGCGTAGCCGTGAACGTCGGCCTGCTGACCGAGAGGACCAAGATCAACATGAAGAAGGGCAGGAAGGCGACTGAGAAGTACATCAACGACAAGGTTGATGGCATCCAGCTAAAGCTTCCTGACCTGCTCAGGGACGAGCTGAGGAAGCGCCTGACCGAGTCCGGCCTCACAAAGGTGGGGGTCGATGAGGTCGTCGCGGCTGTCCTCAGGAACTACGACTACAGCCTGGTCGAGCCAGGCGAGGCCGTGGGAATCCTGGCGGCACAGAGTATCGGGGAGCCCGGTACCCAGATGACGCTAAGGACCTTCCACTACGCAGGAGTCGCGGAGCTGAACGTAACGCTGGGCCTTCCAAGGCTCATCGAGATCGTCGATGCCCGCAAGAGTCCATCCACGCCAGTCATGAACATATACCTTGACTCAAAGCACAGGAAGACCGAGAAGAGGGCACGTGAGGTCGCAAAGCTGCTGACCTACACCAACATCGATGACATCATCGACACGGTCAACGTGGACCTCAGGGCAGAGGGCGTGAGATTCACCTTTGACCATGAGAGGATGGAGACCTTGAGCGTGACCCTAGACGAGGTAGAGGCGGTTATTCCTTACGAGTACTCCAAGGAAGGTAACGATTACCTCGTGCTCTTCGAGGCGGACAAGAAGAAAACCCCTGAATCAATCATCAAAAAGTTCACCGCTGAAAGAATCAGGGGTATACCCGAGATCAAGCGTGTCCTCACCACCATCGAGGACGGTGAGTGGATTATCAGGACAGACGGGAGCAACCTTGAGGGAGTGCAGAGGATCTCTGGTATTGACCCGGCCAGGACAACTACAAACAACATCCACGAGATCGCCAACATCTTCGGTATCGAGGCGGCGAGGAACGCCCTCATCAGGGAGGCCCACGCGGTTCTCTCGGAGCAGGGGCTGGACGTTGACATCAGGCACGTTATGCTGGTCTCGGACATCATGACCAAGACAGGCACCGTGCAGCAGATCGGCAGGCACGGCATCAGCGGCGACAAATCAAGCGTGCTGGCAAGGGCGGCTTTCGAGCTGACCATCCAGCACCTCGTTGACGCCGCGATATCTGGAGAAATCGATCCACTTAAAGGGGTCATCGAAAACATAATCGTCGGACAGTCAATGCCACTGGGAACAGGAAGCGTTGAACTGTTTATGACACAGAGAGGAAAAAGCGATGAGTAGCATAGATCCACAGCTGAGACTCGCTCTGTCCACCGGCAAGATCCAACTCGGTTCCAAGCAGGCGGTTAGAGACATGAGAAGAGGCAGGGCGAAGATGGCCATAATAAGCGTCAACTGCCCCAAAAAATACAAAGACGCCATCATCGAGCATGGTAAACTAGGAGACATACCCGTCTGGAACCACGACAAGGACAGCGTTGACCTTGGAATGCTATGTGGGAAACCGTACCCCGTATCAGCCATGGTAATCAATGATCCTGGCGACTCCAAGATCCTTGACTTTGGTAAAGAAGAGGAAGAGAAAGAGGAGGAGGAATAGGATGTTAAACGGCATCAAGATAACACAGGACGAGATGAAGTTCATCCAGCTCCTTCAGAACATGACAGGGGCCACCATCGTTGACTGTATCATCGACAACGACACCATCATCTTTACAGTCAAGAAGGGAGAGGTCGGGCTGGCCGTCGGCAAGGGCGGCGAGAAGATCAGGCGCTTCCGCGCCATGACGAACAAGCAGGTCGAGATCTACGAGTACATGAACGAGGCTGAAAAGTTCATCAAGAACGCGTTAAAGCCCGCGAAGATCAAGGACATCCGCCTGGTTGACAGGATGGAGGGCAAGAAGATCGCCATGGTCACCGTGGAGCCCAAGGACAAGGGTATCGCCATAGGCAAGAACGGCGACAACATCAAGAAGATCCGTTTCCTAGCAAAGAGATACTTCCAGCTAGACACCGTAGT
>CAYLJH010000065.1:2795-8972 GCA_964383685.1 uncultured Candidatus Bathyarchaeia archaeon
TCCCGTCCCAGCCAAGCCTGATTCCGAATCCCCCAAACAGGTACCACGGTACCTTGGTAATCTCAACCGATTCTATGTTCTCGAAGCTCAGAACGTGCTTGATGAACCAGTAACTCACTGTCAGTTGGGTATCAGAGATGGTTATCCTGAGTATCCTGATGGTCATGCCTATGAGAATGATAAACGCAATCACAATGGAATTGATGTTTGTTGGAGCTCCACGAGGCAGTACCGAGGTTAAATAAACCATCAAACCCAGCACACCGAATAGCAAGTACTTGACTGCGATGTGCATGGGAACCTCTTCATGATAGCTCAAATCTACTGAACGATCAGTCATATATCGAAAATTCTCTGGCGTGTTAATAGATGTTACTGGAACACTGAGAAGATCCTACCATGGGTTTCAACTGCTTCATCTTTTTCCCTGAATCCCTCAAGTATGGTTATCCCCGTCTTCAAGATGCTTCCCTTGACCCCATCCGATCCCTCGAATGTGCTCCCGAGCTCCCCCTTCACCACGACGTTGAATCCCATCGACTCTAAAGTTGTATTCACATCTGATAGAGTCAGGTTCATCCGCTGCTCGGGGTTGAAAATGAATACCCTTCGCCCCTCCCTGCCGCAGACCTCCGTGACTGGGTCATACGCTACGGGGTTTGGCTTCCTGTCCGTCTTGCCGCAAACGGGGCAGTTCTCTGCCTTCTTCAGGTTGATTGTCTCGAAACTATAGTCCTCAAGGTCGAGGAACATGAGTTTGTTGGCGAGGTTTGGCTCCTGCCCTATGATTATTCTCACCGTCTCGGCGACTACGAGGCTACCAACGATGCCCAAGATGGCGGGGTGGACACCGACTGTAGCGCAGGTGGGCATCTCGGCGTCATCGACTCCCCCTTGGAAGCACTCAAGGCACGCGGTTTTACCCGGCAGGATCGTTGATACGCTTCCGTTGTAGGCGAGGGCTGCTCCGTGTATGAATGGGATTCCGAGTTTCTGGCACGCCCTGTTTAGGGAGTACCGGGGGGCCATCATGTCAAGCGAACCGATGACCACGTCTGATCCCCTGATGATCTCCTCCGCGTTGTTTGGGGTCACCATCAATGGCAATGGCTCGATCCTGATGAACGGGTTAAGCCCCATGAGGCGCTGGGCCGCGGCCTCCACCTTGGGTAAGCCAACTTGATCTAAACCGTAGAGGTGCTGCCTCTGGAGGTTAGACATCTCAACAATATCGTTGTCAATCAAGCGTAGGGTTCCAACCCCCATGGAGGCGAGCTGTATCGCAACCGGGCTCCCAAGCCCCCCGACTCCTACTATGCAGACAGTGGCCCCCTTGAGCTTGCGTTGGGCATCAAAGCCCATGTTCTTCAGCATAGTCTGCCTGCTGTAGTAATCAACCTCGCTATCAGTGAAGTCCTTTATCTTAAACCGGGCCATGAACTCAACCTATTATTATCCACCACTCACGGCAGGTATTAGGTTTAGCTCTGTCCCCTGCTCTAGATCGGTATCTAGGCTCCCGAGGAACCTATTATCCCGCCCATCAACGTAGATATTGATGAACCTCCGTGGCTTCCCGTTTTCATCAAAGAGCCTTGAACAAAAGTCCTCGCTGTGCCTATCGGTGAGGGCGGTCAACGCCTGGACCAACGTGTCCGCCTCAACCGTTGTGGCCTTCTCCGCCACATTTGCTAGAGCCCCTGTCAGAGATACGTTGATCTCTACCATTTGCTCTTCTCTTGCTGTTCCCTGAATGAGTCCAGGGTGGGCTTGATGACGGGCGGTGATACAAGGACGTTCTGAATAGTGTCCATTGCCTTGAAGCCGCTACCAGTGACGGCGCAGACTACCTTCTCATCAGGCTTGAAGTGGCCGGTCTCGGCCAGCTTCTTCAGCACCGCTATCGTGACCCCTCCCGCGGGCTCGGTGAACACACCCTCGGTCTCAGCGACCAGCTTTATGGCGTCAAGTATCTCGTGGTTTGAGACAGACTCCGCAGCCCCGCCGGTCTCCCTCAGGTGCTGTAGTACATAGTACCCGTCACCAGGGTCGCCAATGGCCAGGCTCTTTGCAACCGTGTCCGGGTACTCGATTGGAAGGACGTCATCCCACCCTGCCTTGAAAGCGTCAACGATAGGCGCGCTGCCCTCCCCCTGTGCCCCGTATAGGCGGGTCGGCTTTTTCTCGATCAGGCCAACTTTCTTGAACTGGTCCAAACCGCGTTTGATGGCGCAGAAAAGGGCCCCGCTGCCGAGTGGGATCACTATACTGTCCGGTGCCTCCCATCCCAGCTGCTCACATATCTCGAATGCAAGGGTCTTTGACCCCTCCACGTAGTAGCTTCTCAGGTTGATGTTGGCGAAGGCCCAGCCATACTCCTGGGCTACCTGTGCAGCGAGCCGGTTTGCCTGGTCATAGGTCCCGTCAACAGCGACGATCCTTGCCCCGTACACCGATGCCTGGAGCACCTTGTTGAGCTCAGTGTTGGACGGTATGAATATGTAGCACGGCAGCCCTGCCTTGGCGGCGTGTGCCGCGACGCTGGCGGCTAGGTTTCCCGTTGATGGGCAGCCCACAGCGACGGCACCGAACTCCACCGCCTTTGATATCGCCACTGATGCCGGCCTGTCCTTGAACGAGTTGGTGGGGTTCACTGTATCGTCCTTGATGTACAGGTTGTTCAGGCCCAGGTGCTTGCCGAGGTTCTTCGCCTTGTGCAGCGTTGACAGACCCGTGCCCAGATCAATCGCGGCCCCGAAATCGTTCAGTGGTAGCAGTTCCTTGTACCTCCAGATGGATTTCGGTCGCCGTGAGATCTCGTCTCTGGTCACGTGTATGTTATCAAAGTTGTACTCGACTTCGAGGGGGGCGAAACATTTCTCACATGAGAATATCAGTTTTTGAGGGTACACGGTGCCGCATTCGCGGCAGACGAGTCCCTTGATGTGATTGTTGAGTTTGATTCCTCCTAGGTACGCATAACCCCTGTATTCTTATATTAATTGATTTCGGCATGTCTTAGTAATATAGGAATAAATATTCGTGGTGGCGTGGGCTATTGGCGTTTCTGTCTCATGTTCAGCAGGATTACCACCAGGATAACCATGACGAGGGCACCAGCGCCTACGTACATCATAAGAAGTATCGTCTGGGTCCTTGCCTCGGTCTCGGATATCTCACTCACAAGTGCATCATGTTCCTCCTGAACCTGTACCGCGATCTCCTCTGCGGTCAGGGCCCGCGCCTGCATGGTCCCAATAATGCCGCTGGAGTGTATGCGGTCCCCGGTGTGACACGAGGCGCATGCCGTTGATACCAATTCTAGCGTATGGTCTTCCTCGGATACGTGACAGTCAGCGCATACAACCCCTGAGGTGGCGTGGGTCCCCTCAAGGAAATCCTCGTACCTGTTTTTCCCGTACTCGCCTGTATGGCAGCTCCCACAGAGCTCCGCGGATCTGTCAACCTCCATGGTTAAACCCGCCCCGTGGCATGATTCACATGTGACTCCCTCAAAGGCGTACTCATCAGATGAGGAATCATACCCCGTCGTGTGGCACTCAAGGCACTCGCCCGGGGTGCCCTCTGAGTCCCATTCGTCCTGGAACTCGGTGTTCGAGAAAGCCGTAGAGTGCTCGGACTCCTCCCAGTCCTCGTGCTTCGAGGTATGGCATACGACACATGTATCAGGCCCGACGTATTCATCCGAGACCTGTGCCTCGGCCATTTCAACACTATTTCCGTATAACATGATGGTGAATAGGAATAAACTACAAACAAGAATCAGGTGTCTTTTTCCGGTTTTTATCATTTCTTTACCTCCGCTGGTGGCTTGGCCGTAATGGCGTAAACGTGCTGGGACATACCCAGCCCCATGAGGATTAACCCGATGTTCAGCGAGACCAGCTTGCTATTCCCCATAATGAATGCGTTAGCGAAAGCATAAAACAGAATCACCTGAACCAGGACAATCGCTGCAATTATCCCCGTAGAGGTGTTCAAGGACAGGTACGCCTCGTTTTTCTTCTTGGGTTTTCTAGTCGAGTTGAGTAGCATCGGCGTGATGAGCTTGAAGAAGGCTGTCGATGCAAGGACAGTGCCAATCAGGACACCGATGACCTCAACCGGCATGACCTGCGTAGCAGGTGGGCCGACACCGCTTAGCCCCCTCAGTGTGAGATAGATGAAATAGACTATACTTGAGATGCCGATGACCGCCATCTCAGGTCTATCAGTGAGCTTTGGACGCCTGCCAGTATCAATCCATGGGGCGATCATCATCAGCACCACCAACAGTCCGGGTGCGAGCACGCCGACGTAGATCACAGGCGCCCATGTCCTCAATAACGTGAATATCCAGAGGAAGTACCATTCTGGTGGCATGAAAATGGGGGTGCCTGCCGGGTCGAACTTTGGCCCCAACTCAGCTGGCCAAATCCCGGTGGCAAGGAACAGGGATGCGAATATCAATGTAATCACCGGTATGCTGATCCTGATGGCTCTCGGAAGGTGTACCGATAACAGCGCCAGTAGGATAGTTGGAATGATGGCGATGTGGAACGCGTAAAGTCGCAAGGCCCTATCAGTGAGCCCGGTCCCCGCCATGAGGGATTTCACCAGAGGATGTATCGCCTCTGTGATCCCAAGCATGATGGTCTGGGCCTCAACCGCCCTGTCGTTGAATATGAGAACGTACCCCGTGAAGGCCGCGAGGACTGTTAGCACCATAAGCACCACCCCGGTCAGCCATAGGAAATCGAACCTTCCCTTGTAGAGCCTCTTGAAGAACACATAGATCGCGTGCAATATTGATAATAGGACCATCCCGTTCGAGGAATGGTAATGGACTCCCCTCAGGAGGGCCCCGAATGTAATCTCCTCCGTGATGTACTTTATCGAGTCGTAGGCCGCGCTCCAGGGGGTGGGGCGGTAATAAATCAGGAGTGGAAGCCCGGTGATGATTGTTATCAGGAACATGATGGTGGTCGCCATTCCCAGGTTCGCCTGAACGTTGGCGATGGATGAGTAAGTGATGATCCTGACGCTGGACAGGACAGTCGCCTTGAAGCGGTCGTCGAGCCAGATATAAAATTCCTCAAGCTTGTCCATGAATTTGTAAATGAGGGACAATTAATCCCTCCCGTACCCAATCTTGCCGATTATCTCGGCAGCGTAGATATCGCCTGATGCCTTGTCAATCTCCAGCCTGATGGCAGGAAGCGCCCGAGGCGCTGGTCCTCCCAGGACTGTCCCGTCTATTATGCTGAAGAATCCGCCGTGGCATGGGCAGATGAAGATGTCGTCATCGGGGAGCTCAATGGGGCACTGCAGGTGGGGGCAGACAGTGTTGAACGCCACGAAGCCATCGACGATGAACTGGCCTGTCCCCTCTTCTTGTGCCTCCTCCAGATATTCGGCTGACAAATGAGTCAGGAAGTTCCTGTGTATCGACTCATCCCCGGGGTAGAAAAAAATCATGGTGCTCCCCTCTGGGAGCTCGCTGGTGTTTCCTATCTTCTTGCGGTCCTTGTTCTCCTTGACTGGCGGGGGGATGAAGAAATTGGCCAGTGGGGCGAATGTTAAAGTTGATACTACGGCGGAGACCCCCATGAGCGTTTTGAGGAAAGCCCTCCTTGTTAGATCGCCCGCTGTCTCGGTTTCAGCGGTCTCGCCTTGGGGTTCATCAGGTCTTTTTGTCATTTGTCCCGTCTCGGTCTACTTTGTTAGTATCCTAGTCTTCGATCCCGTCTCGGTGATATCGCAGAAGTTGACGAAGTTAACGCGCTTCCCGGTTGCCTTCTGTATGGACATTGATGTGAGGAGCCCCATGACGCAGAGCTCCTTGTCCCCCACTATGAACGGGTGCACTGATTTGCTGTACATGCAGTCCTTCACCGTGATGAGGATCTCGTCGTCCACCTGCTCCACCGTGATCTCGTCTACTAGCTCCTGTTTCCTGAGCTCGTCGCTCACGATCTTGACTATCTGCGGGATATCATCGACGCCCTCTAGTTTATCGGCCAAGATATCGTAAACGCTGGACATCTTGCTGTAAAGGTAAGGGGTGTAATGGGCATGGGCGCTTATGGTGTAAATCGAGAGGGCGTCAAGCAGCCCAAGGGACCTTATCCTCTGTGAGTCAACGATGCCCTCTCGATTTACACCATAAGCGCCCAT
>CAYLJH010000066.1:0-8972 GCA_964383685.1 uncultured Candidatus Bathyarchaeia archaeon
TTGGGAGGGCTTCTGTGGAGCGGGTTAATTCCCGGTTGGAGTTTGTGGGTTTGGAGTGTTTGAAGCTTTGAGGGCTTCGGAACGTCGTGGTTCACGTATTGCTGTGTATTGTTGTGATGTTGGTTGTGGCTGTGGCAGCTGTATGGTTGGGTAGGCCGTGGAAGGTTAGGTCGTTGGCGTCTTTTTGGTGGTGAGTTGATTGAAACATGTAATTTAACAACACGCTGGAGCGGGTGGAAAATTTAAGGACGTTGAAGGGCAACGTGAAAGATTTGGTAGGGCCAGATGGATGTTTGATCCTCCAAAGGACTTGACCCCAGAACAGATTATGGAGAAGATTGTGGAAATGATTTGGAGTCCCAGCTTCTATGAGGAAAACAAGGAACGTTTGAACTCATTTGTTCTAAAGTATCTGGTTCCTCCTTCAACTTTGAGGCGACAATATGAAGCTATTCTGTTGCATGATACTTGGGATAAACTAGGTTCGATTTCAGTGAAATCGTTGATACTTCATGGCGGAAAGGACGGTCTAGTTTTTCCAGTCTCCGCATACTATCTAGCTGAACATATTCCGAACGTGGAGCTTTTCATAATTGATGAAGCTAGGCACGGCGTATTAGAGGAAAGTTGGGGCCTTGTTTATACAAAACTTAGGGAGTTTATTACTCCCTAAAAAGCGAGGATATTATTATTTTTCTTTCAGCACGCTCAACCTTGTTACTTTTTTAACGGGTTTATTATTTTTGAAAAGTCTTGTTTGGTGGAGACTTGGATTGGATAAAGCAAGCCATGAAGTGAAGCCGCGCTTGCTTAATGCTTTCTCTGTGATAGATTACACATATTTATAGAGCTAGTAACTTATTGTAGGATTTAAGGTGTAAATAACACCCATAAAATACTATTAAGGTTGCAGTTTAAAGTGGTATTGTACGACATAGCCATCATCGGTGGGGGGCCGGCGGGCCTCACCGCCGCAATATACGCGGGGCGGTCAAAGAGGAAAACGGTCCTGTTGACGGGGGATAACATCGGGGGCCAGATATCGCTGACGTTCCAGGTTGAGAACTACCCCGGCTTCCCTGAATCAATCACTGGACCGGACCTGGTTGACAAGATGACGGAGCAGGCGAAAAAGTTCGGGGCGGAGATCGATGAGCGGACAGTGACAGGGGTGGACCTGTCATCTCGCCCGTACAGGCTGACGGTTGGGGACGATGTTATCGTGGCTGCGAGCGTCATCATCGCAACGGGCTCCAATAACAGGCTTCTCGGCCTTGAGTCAGAGGCGCGTTTCATGGGCAGGGGAGTCTTTGTGTGCGCTACATGCGACGCCGTAATATACGAGGACCTGAAAGTGGTGGCGGTCGGCGGCGGGGATTCAGCATTACAGGAGGCCCTTGACATCGCAAAGTACGCCAGGGAGGTGGAGATAGTCCACAGGGGAAAGGAGTTCACCGCCAGCAACTACCTGAAAGAAGAGGTCCTGAAGAACGAGCGGATAAAGATCAGGTTCAATGCCGTGGTGGAAGAGGTCCTTGGAGATGATTACGTCAGCGGCGTCAGGGTTAGGGACACCGTGACGGAGGAGGAGACGGTCATCGACACCGACGGGGTCCTGATAGCCATCGGCTGGACACCGAACTCCGGGCTGTTCAAGGGCCAGCTTGAGCTGATGGACAACGGGTGCATCGTAGCCGATGACGTGAGGACACCAAAACCCGGCGTATTCGTAGCTGGGGACATCAACGACGACGAGTACAGGCAGCTGGTAACGGCGTGTGGGAGCGGGTGCAGGGCGGCCATCGAGGCCGACAGGTTCCTCGCGAGAGGTTAACGATAAGTAGCCGTTGAGCCAATCAACTTCTATGACCAACCTGGATTACCTATCAATTCACAAAGAGTCAACGGTTATCGATACCCACTGTGACACGTTAAAGTGCCTGTTCAGCGAGTTCACAAAGCCACGTGACAGCATGTGGGACTACCGCGAGGGAATGGGTGAGAGGTCAAGCCTGGGGCACCTTGACATCCCGCGTATGATTGAGGGCGGCGTCTCGTGCCAGGTGTTCGCCGTCAGCAGCGAGAGAAGCAGGACACGCCCGTTCCCCCTCAGAACGGCCATGGTGATGATCGAGAGGTTCTACAGGGAATGCGAGTCAATCCCCCATCTGGAACCAGTGACATCTTACCAGGGCATCATTGATGCGAAGAGACGCGGGAATGTATCAGGTATGCTGAGCATCGAGGGAGCCGATGTCATAGAGGGGCGGATAGAGATGCTGGGTGTATTCCACCGCCTCGGCGTCAGGATGGTGGGGCTTGTACACAGCCTCCGCAACCAGCTGGCCGACGGGGTCACGGACAGGAGGACCGGGGGAGGCTTGAGCGAGCTCGGCGTCCAGGCGGTGGAGGAGCTGGACAGGCTGGGGATGATCATTGACATCAGCCACCTGAACGACGAGGGCTTCTGGGACGTCATGGAGCACACAAAGAACCCCGTGATTGCAAGCCACAGCAACGCCAGGGCCGTCTGCGATCACCCCAGGAACATGACCGACGATATGATCAAGGCGATGGCCGGGAAGGGAGGCGTCATGGGAATGAACTTTGCGCCGCCTTTTGTCCACCCATCCGAGGCAACCCTCGGGGGAGTGGTTGACCACATCGATCACATCGTTGGTCTCGTTGGGCCAGACCACGTGGGCCTCGGTAGCGACTATGACGGCATCCCTTACACGCCGAAGGGCTTGGAGGATGTCACGAGGATGCCTGATATAACCAGGGAACTGGTCAAGCGGGGTTACGGGAAAGAGGATATCGTGAAGATACTCGGCGGGAACCACCTGAGGCTGATAAAGGAGATAGCGGGGTAGGCTCAACAAATCGGGATCAGGGCTATACAGGCTCCGAATTGGGAAAATGCTTTAACCAAATCTCCCGGTACACCTATGCATGACTGATTTAGAGGTCAAGGTAATCAAACCGGAGACATCTCTTCCCACGGGAGCGGAGGAGGCTATCATTGACAGGCTATCAGACGCATCAGTTGATACACACGGCCTCGGCGTCTCATTGGTCAGGTTCCCACGCGGCGTCAGGAGGCCATGGAGCGCCCACACACAGGACCAGTACGCGTGGATAATATCAGGGAGAGGCATAATCGCATCAGAGGACAGCGAGACCAAGCTCGGCCCGGGGAACCTCGTCTTCATCCCGGCGAACACCATGCACCAGCACGGGGCTTCAGACGAGTCAGACATGACCCAGCTATCGATAATCGGCGGGGACGGGCCCAGGGAGACGCCCCTGTAGCCTGAACCATGCCCGTTCATGCCACCTTATCACACCTCATCCTACCCACACAAGAAAAAATTCCAGAATAACAACCTGTAGGTACCATGGACCCGCCTAACGGGGCTAACCTGATTTCAATTTTAATACCATTGACGTCTATCTCTCCCTATGCGAGGGGTATGGAGATGAGGATCACCTTCCTGGGCACAGGCGGCAGCATGCCGTCAAAGGAGCGCGGTGCCTCCAGCGTCGTTGTCAGGCGAGGCAGGGAGCTGCTGATGTTCGACTGCGGCGAGGGCACCCAGAGGCAGATGGTTAAGGCCGGGATAGGCTTCCAGCGGCCCATGAGGGTGTTCATAACCCACCTCCACGGCGACCACGTACTGGGGCTCCCCGCGCTCCTCCAGTCAATGAGCCTCCTGAGGCGGGAAAAGAAGCTGCACATCTACGGCCCCGAGGGGCTGGTCAGGTTCGTCAAGGCGTTCTCAGAGTCACTGGGGGGACCGGCTTTCCCCGTCATCCTGTACGAGATCACCGAGCCGGGGGTCATACACGAAGAGGAGGGGTACAGGGTAGAGGCCGTGAATGCGATCCACAGGACCAACTCATGGAGCTACGGGCTCTTCGAGTCACCGAGGCCGGGAAGGTTCAACCACGAGAAAGCCAGGGAGCTGGGGCTACCCGAGGGACCGGTCTGGAACAGGCTACAGCACGGCGAGGAAGTTGAGGTCAATGGCGTATTATTCAAGCCAGAGATGGTCTGCGGTCCCCCCAGGGAAGGCAGGAAGGTCGTGTACAGCGGGGACACCAGCCCAAACGAGGAGTTAATTAAACTGGCCATGGGGGCGGATGTCCTGATCCACGAGTCCACTTTCCTGGATGAACTATCTGACAGGGCTGAGGAGGACGGTCACAGCACGGCAGCTCAGGCCGCGGAGGTAGCAAGGAAGGCAGGGGTGATGCAACTGGTACTGACTCATATCAGTTCAAGGTACCCTGAACCAGATGATTTGCTCGCTGAGGCGAAGAAGGTTTTTGAAAACGTTATCGTCGCAAGCGACCTCATGGAGATCGATGTGCCGTTAAAGAAGGCGCTTTAGGTACTCGATGCTTTCACCGATCTTGCTGTACGACTCGATTACCACCCAGCCGTCAAACCCAATGCGCTTCAACGCGCCTATTGACTCAGCCCAGTCGATGGTCCCCTCGCCTATAGGGAGGTGGCTGTCCGCCTCGCCCTCGTTGTCGCTCACATGGACGTGCTTGATCTTTGGTCCGAACTCGTCGATGAAGCCCTGGGTCTCGCCAAGCAGGTTCGAGTGGCCGATGTCCAGGACGTAGCCCATACTTGGAGTCATCTCCTCGTCGAAGAGCCTGAAATCGTCAAGGCTCACAAGAAGGTACGGCGTCAGGTTCGGCACGTTCTCCAGCAGCACCTCAACGCCATAATCACCGGCGTACCGCTGGAGCCACCTGAGGCTCCTGATGTTTAGACCCCATGACCTCCCACGCATGAACGACTCGGTGGCAGTAGTCCATCCGGGGTGCAGTACAAGGCACTTTGCGTCCAGCTCGGACGCAAACCTGATGGACGCCCTGATGCGCTTTAGAATCCACTCCCTGATGAGGTCATCGTCGGCCGAGAGGTTAGTGTCGGCGTATGGCGCGTGGATGCTGAACTCGATATCGTAGCTTGACTTGAACTCTAGGAGCCTATCAACCCGTTTCGGGTTCAACGCATGGTTGCCGCTATCGGCCAGCTCGATCCTGTTCACATCCAGGGTGACCAGCTGGTCAAGAATATCCTCAAGTGGCCTGTCCAAGAGGTGTAGGGTCGATGCTGCAAGTTCCATGCTTGGGCTCCCTATTACAAATGGCTCGTGGAATAAGGGTTTGACTACCGCTCCGTCGTGGGGTGGCCCGCCTTCTTCCAGCCCCTGTAGCCCTCGTGCATGTGAAACAGGCTCGGGTACCCAGCCACTTCAAGACGCCTGATGGCCCTAACGCTCCTTGACCCCGTCTGGCAGTAGACCAGCACCTTCTTGCCCATGGGTACCTTGCCGATGCGCTTCTCGATATCGTTCAACGGGATGTTCTTTGCTCCCCTCAGGTGGCCTTTCATGTACTCGCCCCTTGTCCTGACATCAAGAATGTAGATTTCCTTGTCCTCCTTGATCAAGTCAAATGCCTCGGCCACCTTTACGCTGGTGTAGTTGCGCTCGGTCTTGGGCCTCATGTACTGGTAGACAGTTGCCACCATGAAAATAGCGAAACTGATGTAAACCAGGTCAAGCTGGAGAAGATCCATGCCGCAAATGGTGTTGTGGCTTGTAATAAACTAACTCAAACTACGGGCAAGCCCTCTGCGAGCCAGCCGTTCATACCCTGGTTCATGTGGTATATCTTAGTGAAGCCTGCGTCACCCATGATCCCCACTGCCGTACTGCTCCTGTTGCCAGAGCGGCAGTAGACCAGTATCTCATCGTCGGCGCTCAGCTCGTTGAGCCTGTCAGCTATCTCAGCCACTGGGATAAGTATGGCCCCCTCGATGTGGCCATCGTTGTATTCTGCTTGCGTCCGTACATCCAGGACCACCAGACCGGCCTCGTTCTGGATGAGGTCATAAGCCTCGCTGACCGAGACATTGCCATAGTTGTCGGTCTGGAACAGTGGGGGGGTATAGATAGCTGCCGCCGCGGCTAAAACAGCTACCACGACAAGTATGACTATGCTTGTCTTTTTGGAAACCATCATAACCAAAGATACTAACTCGTGGATTATGAACCTTGACAAAAGGGGGTTACCCTTTTATCGTGTGGATCGTTGGATCGAAGCATATTATGATTCAGCTAAAAGAGGGCGTCTACTGGGTGGGGGCGGTAGACTGGGACATAAGGAACTTCCACGGCTACATCACACACAGGGGCACCACGTACAACTCGTACCTTCTTGTATCGGACAAGATCGCCCTCGTCGATACCGTGAAGGCACCGTTCTACGATACCATGCTCCGGCACATCAAGGAAATAGTGGACCCGGCGAAGATTGATTATATCATCAGCAACCACGCCGAGCCCGACCACTCTGGCAGCCTGACAAGGTTCCACAGGGAGGAAGCGCCCCAGGCCGAGATCATAGCCACTGCGCGTGGCCAGAACATCATCACAAAGTACTACGGCGAAGTCCCCATTACAACCACCAAGGAGATGCCTGAAGTCAAGCTGGGCGGCAAGACCCTCACATTTGTGCCAGTACCCATGGCCCACTGGCCCGACAGCATGGTGAGCTACATCCCCGAGGACAAGCTACTGCTCAGCAACGACGCGTTCGGCCAGCACATAGCGTCGGCGGGCCGCTTCAACGACCAGGTTGACCAGGACGAGCTATGGCAGGAGGCGTTGACCTATTACGCAAACATATTGATGCCACTCGGCAGAAGCGTCGGGAGGGCGTTGAAGGCACTGGAGGGAGTGGACATCGATATGATCGCGCCCAGCCACGGCGTCATCTGGAGGAAGGACATCGGGGATATCCTGGCAAAGTACGTCAGCTGGGTCGCTGGCGAGACAAAGGAAAAAGTGGTCATCGCGTATGACTCGATGTGGCAGAGCACACAGAACATGGCCTACGCCATCGCCGAGGGAGTGGGTTCCGAGGGGGTTGACTGCAAGGTCTTCAACCTCACCAGCCGCCACAGGAGCGACGTAATGGCGGCAATACAGGAGGCAAGGGCGGTCCTCGTCGGAAGCCCAACACTGAACAACAACATCTTCCCCCCCGTCGCCAGCTTCCTCGCCTACATGAGGGGGCTCAAACCCATGAACAAGTTCGGGGCGGGATTCGGCAGCTATGGCTGGGCAGGAGGAGCCAAGAAATTGGTAGAGGAGCAGATGCACCTCGCCGGCATAGAGATCATCGAGAGCGGAATAGATGTGACCTTCAAGCCCACCGATGACGAGTGGAAGGCAGCCTACAAGTTCGGCGTAAAAGTGGCTAAGAAGGTCAAGGAATAATTTTTTTATCCTTTTTTCTACATCAGGAAGATATAGTTGGTGTAAAGCACCATCTGAATCCACGTCAGTATGCCGCTTAAAAGGGCACCCATGGTGAGCTGCCACTTGCTATGTGCCTTTAACTCAAGCCGCGCCCAAGCAACCGGTAATACCAGTACAACCAGGGGGATTAGGCTTGACCCTAGGAAGAATATGAGCGCCATGATGGGACTCGCGATGCCCGAGGCGTGTATGCTGATCTTCCATTTCAGTGTGATGAACACCATGATGAGGCCGTTGACAATGTACGACGCCATTAACGCTGTCACTGGACCTGGTGAGTTATTGTATATCAGCAATACGAGGCCGATGAGGTAGCTTGCAATGGTGGTCATGAACGGGAAGAAACGCTCGTCCTTGTTTGAGGCGTAGAAATCGCTGATGACCCCGAACTTTAGGAACGCGAAAACGCTGAGCATTGGCAAAACGCATCCGAATGCGCTGGTGATGAAGAACAGGGTCCACTTGTTTCCCTGGCCGTAGATCATAATCAGGGGTATGAAAGTGCAAAACATCATTAATGGAGCATTGAATATGAGACTGATACGGGCCGCTAGCCTTTCCCTGTCCAAATTAAATACTCCTTGCAGCAAATCTGTGCTCCGCTGCTTAATTATCTTTACTCTTTTCTCTATATAGGATGATTGTTTAATGTGTTCATTCTCACCCAAAGCCACTATTTTATACTCAAAATAGATGCACTGAGCCATTGGTCAAGTGGAAAACTCATTTAATAGGGGTTGTTTGAAAAAATGGGGGTTATTGTTTACCGTCAGTGATGTGGTGGCAGCAGACCTTGGTCTCCTTTCCTTCCTCGTCAACGATTGTGGCCATTAGCTGGCAATCCTCGCCCTCGACGACGGTTTCACAGATACCGCATTTTACTTTTTCACTCATTTCTTTTTACTCTCCTTGTAGTTCTTGATTGCCTCGTGGAGGGCATCAGCCGCCAGGTTGCTGCAGTGCATCTTTACCGGCGGAAGGCCATCCAGCGCCTCAGCGACATCATTCCTGGTGATATTCAATGCCTCGTCCAGTGTCTTTCCCTTGGCAAGCTCGGTGGTCATGCTGCTTGTGGCGATTGCCGCACCACAGCCGAATGTCCTGAATGAGATGTCCTCGATGGTGTCGTCCTTGACCTTGATGTACATTGACATCATATCGCCGCAGACGGGGTTGCCCACGGTACCCATGCCGTCGGCGTCCTTCATCTCGCCTACGTTCTTAGGGTCCTTGAAGTGTTTCAGTACTTTTTCGCTATACATTATCTCAGCTCCTCTGGCGTCAGGGGTGACATGGCTCGTAGCCTGTGTACTATCCCTGGCAGCTCCTGTACAACGTAATCCACCTGTCGGCGATTATTATCCTTTCCCAAGGTGAAGACAAGGCTACCGTGTGCCTCCTCGTGCTTCAAGCCGCAGGCCAACAATGTATGGCTGGGCTCAAGGGTTTTGGCAGCGCACGCGCTGCCACTTGACAGCTGCACACCCACGGCGTCAAGGCTCATGATAAGTGCCTCGCCCTCGATGAAGCTGTAACGGATGTTGGCGTTGTTTGGCAGCCTGTTCACCGGGTGGCCGTTCAGGTAGCTCTCTGGTATTGCCTCTAGCATCCCTTTGATGAGGG
>CAYLJH010000067.1:0-8971 GCA_964383685.1 uncultured Candidatus Bathyarchaeia archaeon
CTGCATTTCCCTGGTTTCATCAAGATAGGAACATTCAGCTTTAGTGCTCTTTGATACTTTATTTGTAATCTTATTGATCATGGAGTGGCATTCACAGAATCCCCGGACGTTGATGCCGAGGTTCTTGAACAGTATCAGCAACCTTCGAACGGACTGGTAGGCGACCTTGCTTGGGGTTGTAATAACCACGAACTCAAGCTTCGGGACCAGCCTGATGGTGTCGAGTGTTGCGTCGCCTATGCCTGGGGGCATATCGATCACGAGATAGTCCAGCTCCCCCCACCTGATGATGGCAAGGAGCTCGATTATGGCGTTGGAGACATCCACGCCCCTCAGCGGGGCGGGCTCGTCCAGGCTGTAGTGGGTGATGCTCATGTACCTGAGGCCGTGGGCGAGGGGCGGGATGATGCCGTTCTCCTCCGCAGGGTACAGCCCCTCGACGCCAAGTATGACGTGTGTTGCGGGGCTGGTAAAGTCCAGGTCGAGTAGACCGACCTTGTATCCCTGATCCCTGAGGTTCAGCGCAAGGCTGGTGGCCACCATGCTCTTTCCAACTCCTCCCTTGCCGCTGCTGACGGCTAGGACCTTCCCTACCTTGTCGAACCTGCGCTCAATAACGGCAAGACGTGGGTCACTCATCATCCTTGACTCCCTTTATGGTCGCCAGCCAGACGCCCCTGCCCTGGGTCACCTCAAAGTCCGGGCTCTCGCACTGGGTGCACTTGATGTAGACGTGGGCCATCTCAGGGACGAAGTGGATTGCTTCTGATATGTCCTCTGTCAGCCCCTGTGCCTTGAAGCTCCACTCGTTGCCGCATGCGCGGCACTTGAACGTGGCGGGCTGCGTCTTGAGTACGAACTTTGCGTCCTTGAAAAGCTCCGTCTTCAGCTGCTCGAAAGTGAACTCCAGTACCTCGTGGTCTATTTGCTGGAGTTCCCCTATCATGATCACTACCTCGGTAACCTTGTTGAGGCCGTTCTCCTCAGCGAACTTTTGTGCCGTCGTGATTACTCCCTCGGCAAGGGCCCATTCATGCATGTGGCTTGTTCATATTTACCCCGATATAGATGTTGCCAAGGACCCTAAACGTGGGAATAGAACGTATACCAGTGTTCCAAAGGGTCTGTGCAGTCTACAATGGGATCTTCCAAGTGATCGCTCGTCACCAACATACAATGATGGTGGTGAATAACCCTCATCTCGGCTGTCTCATATCTCAGGGTATGGGAATCGGGTTCAACCTCAGCACCGCTGTAATGATAATATCCAGTGCTCTTACGTTATTCACGGAGTATCTCTACTTTGAATACTTCAGGAACGGGGTGGGGTACGTGGTGGCAACCAGTTACCTGAGTTGGGCCCTGATCTCTTGGTACTTTTTTCTCAGGGTGAACGCCAGGTCCCGCCTTTCAAACGGCGAGTGACGGGTAGCCTGGTCAAGAACAGCCTCGCTTGAGGCTATGACGATATACATCAAGAGCAGGATCATCGGGATCACTAGCAGGTACATAATTCATTGCCACCACTGCATCATCTTAAACCACGTGTGCCCACCAGTCAGGCGTCCCATAAACAACCAATAAAAACTGCCGACTCCATCATCATGCGATCCCATGAACCAATACCTAGACGTGCTGGAGAAATCAGGGAACAGCCTGATGATCTACAAGAACGGGGAATTATTGTTCGAGAGCGACCTGGGCGGCATCAGGCCACACCTCAAGGCCATCGACGAGCATGGTGGTGCCTTGGAGGGCACTTTGATGGTGGACAAGATACTGGGCAGGGCAGCAGCCTTCCTGGTGGTCTACAGCAAGGCAGCGGAGGCGATCACGAACATCGTCAGCACCCCCGGCAAACAGGTACTTGAGGCGAATCACCTAAAATTCAGCTACCGAGAGGAAGTGCTTCACATCAAGATGAAGAACGGCGTCATCTATTGCCCGTTCGAGAGCATGGTTCAGGGAATAGATGATCCTATCGAGGCTTACGCTGCCATCGTTGAGAAGATGGAGAGCTTTAGGACTCCTTCTTCATAGCAAGGATCGCTGGAATCGAGCCCAGGTTCAACGCTGCGCCGATGAGAAATATCGTGCTGTATGGCAGATACAAAGTCAGTATCCCTGATGCGATGCTTCCCAGCGTGGAGCCGAGGCTGAACACGCTGGCCAGGTATGAGATGCTTATCGTCTTGATCTCGGGCTCAACCAGGTCCGTGAGGTATGCCCACTCTGATACCGCCCTCGTCCCCCAGCACAGACCGTAAAGCCCCAACGCTATTCCCAGCATCAACACGCTTTTCGTGTACGCTATCATGGAGAAGGATACGACGAGCAACCCGTAAGCAGCAAGCATCAGCGGCTTTCGTCCTATCCTGTCGCTGACGCTTCCAGCTGGGTAGCGCGAAATCATGTTGGCGAATCCCCTCACGGTGAACAGCATTGCAACAGCTGACTCGCTGAAACCCAGCTGCTGGACAGCGTATATGCTGAAAAGGGCAAGGAAAAGGCTCTGGGCCGCACTGAAGCTTGCCCTGCAGTAGCTCAGGAGCAGGACGTTTCTGTTCCTGAGGATCATCCTCATGGAATCCGCAGTGCTGATCATCGGCTTCTCCCTAACCCTTGCCTCCCTCTCCCTGATGTTGGTGGGAGCCATGAAGACCAGCAGTGCTATCCCGAACAGGGGGACGATTGCTGAAATCCAGAAAAGGCCGGTATATCCTATTGATTCTACGAGCCTTGAGCAGACGGCTGGGCCGATGAGCATCCCGAGTCCAAGGAATGTGAGGTACCTTCCTATGGCGTCACCCTGCCTCTCCGGAGGTGCCGCGTCGCTTACGGTGGACATGGCGGTCTGGTTGAAGCTGCTGGCGGTGAAGCTGCTCACAGCGATGGCGAGCAGGAAATGGGTGTAGGTCCGGGCGTAGATGAAGATCACTGATGCTATCCCTGAGATGAACAGCCCAATGATCATTGCACGGAGCCTGCCTATCCTCTCGACAACACCGCTCAGTGGTATCCTGAGGAACAACGGGATGAAGCTCTGGACGCTCAACAATATGCCCAGCTGGACAACGGTGATGCCCCTGCTCGTGAGGAACAGGCTGTATATGGGCTGTATAAGTGTAAAGTTCAGGACGAAAGTAGTGGCCGCCAGCATTAGAGCGTAAATCCTGGAATTGTACTGGCTCACTCCCTTTCCTCCTCTCGGCTCCAAAACCTTCACCGATTTATTAAGCATTGTCCAACGATGGGTTTAAGTTTCTACGAATCCAGTTCAATAGATTCATCCAACGGTGAGAACATGCTGGACGAAATTCTTGAACTTGTGGGCCGGATTGAGAACGGGGAGCTCCGGGAGAAGGTGAAAGGCTTTCTCAAGAACCCCCCAAGTGACATTGATGCACCCGCTTTACCCCTTGAGACGTGTCCAGCCGGTGCTTTCCAGCACCACAGCTACGACGGGGGGCTCCTGCAGCACACCCTGGGGGTGACGAAACTCTCGTTAACGCTGTCAGACCTGGTGGAATCCCTCTACGGTGGAACGGTGGAGCGTGACACGGTGCTTGCCGGGGCCATACTCCACGACGTCATGAAGTGCTACTGCTACGAGGGGCGCGACGATGGCGGCTTCAGGACCAGTGATTTCGGGGGAAAGCTGGACCACCTCACGCTCATGGTGGGCGAGATGATGAAACGCGGGTTCCCGCTGGATGTTATCCACGTCGTTGCAAGCCACCACGGTGATGTTGGCCCCACGAGGCCCAAGACTGTTGAGGCTTTGGTTGTATCTGTTGCGGACCTGGCCGACAGCGACCTGAACGGGAAGCTGCTTAGGGCTGCGGAGTACCTTCTGAAAAGGACTGGCGTGTACAGGCCAAAGCTCTCCAGCAGCAAGGAGGCGCTTGACGTGATCACAACCAAGGACCGCGAGGGCTGGGAAGGGCTGAGAAAGCTCTCCGAGGGGAACCATTAACCCCGATTACTATTTATTTAGGGCTAAAGGACTTCAAACATCCAGTGGTCGCCTTGAACATCAAATCAACGGTATCTGTTCTCGCACTCGGTCTCGCCCTGTACCTGCTGGGCCCAGAGACCCTTCCTTTTAGCATCCTGAGCATGATTCTCGGGCTTGTCATCGTGATCATGATAGGCGAGCCAATGGTTGAGGGGCTTCAGGAATTCAGCGAGTACACCGGGCTATCAAGCCACGTCACGGGTATCCTCTCAAGCCTGACATCGAACTTGCCCGAGATGATCATGACCATGTTCATGATTTACTCGCCCCAGCTCAAGGAGGTGGCCATACTCTCGGTCCTCCTTGCCTCCACCTTCAACGGGCTGCTCCTGGGGATTCTGGTAATAATGCTCACCTGGAAGGGGGGCAGCATCGAGATACCAAAGAAGGCTCTTGAGAACGACGTTGAGGTGATACGGCTGGCCATCGGGTTCAGCGTCATCGTGTTCGGGACAGGCATCATTCTGACGCTTAACAGCACGACCGGCCCCCCGCTGCTCCCGTGGGAGATCCCGGTGTTCATGCTCATCGCGTACGCGGGTTACCTGTTCTTCGTCGCCAGGGGTGGCAGGAGAGGGCACCAGGAACACCAGTTGCACATCCACGAGAAGGAGAAATCAAGGGCTTTTGTCACGCCCATCGCGCTTGGCCTCCTCGGGACCGTGATAGCCGCCGAGCTCATCGCAGGCAGTTCGGAGTTCTTCGTGCACACATTGCACCTGAACGTGGTGTTCGCGGCAACCCTCATCGGGTTCGCCGGCAGCGTCCCGGAGCACGGCATGGCGTTGATCGGGGCACGCAAGGGACATGTTGAGCTGGGGGTATCCAACCTCCTCTCAGGGATCGTTCAGAGCATCATGCTCATCTTCCCCATCGTGGCGCTGCTGGTGCCGGTCTACCTGGACGGCTATGTGCTCTACCAGTTCCTGGCCATAGCGGTTACCCTGTGGATTCTGTTGAAGAGCATCGTGGACGACGGCAAGCTGACCGTTGACGAGGGGGTCTCTATCATCGTCATCTACCTGCTGGGCATCCTGCTGTTCGACCAGCTGAGCCTCATCTTCTAGCGATAGCCCTAAAAGGTGTATACCCCTCATCTTTGCGGGCAGCTGTGACGGAGCGGTTATCGTGCTGGTCTCGAAAACCAGTGGCCTTTGAGCCTCATGGGTTCGAATCCCATCAGCTGCGCCACATCTTTTATTCTATTTTATTCGTTATTATATTGCTACGCACGCGTTTAAACAATTTTAAGCCAAGGAAACCTTAACGAATCTATATCCAAATAAAAATGTGGGGGGTTGAGCCTTGCCTAGGCGCCCCCATCTACTCCATATAGAACAACAGTATTTATAATGAGGCATTTTTGTCGTAAAATCTATATATGGGGTCCGCTTTTACGTAGTGGATACTCCCAACAACAAAAAAGATGAACAAAGATGAACAAAATAAACCAGACAGATAACAAACCGCAGGAGAGTATGTATGCCTAATCCTCAAGGCATAAAAAAAGAAACCTTCCCCCCTGCTTCAACCTTTCACCTTCCCTTATACAAGAGCCAAACACCTCAATACAGCCCGAGGTTTCCCCGCGTGGAGCAGAAAAAACAGGAGGCTCAGCTTTGAAAGCGGCGCTCATACTTGAAGATGGGACAGTACTCAAAGGAAAAAGCTTCGGCGCAGAGACAGAGTCAACCGGAGAGGTCGTGTTCAATACGGGAATGACAGGCTACACCGAGGCGTTAACAGACCCTAGCTACGCGGGACAGATACTCGTCCAGACATACCCCCTCATTGGTAACTATGGGGTTCCCCTCGGCAGCCGCGACAGGTTCGGACTCCCAGCCACAATGGAGTCAGACCGGGTACAGGTTCAAGGATACGTTGTAGCAAGCCATGCAAACCACCCAAGCCACTGGGCTTCAACCACAAGCCTAGACGGATGGCTGAAAAAAGAGGGAATACCCGGCATCTACGGGATCGACACGAGACAGCTCACCAAAAAGCTCAGAAGCCACGGCGTCATGCTGGGACGCCTCCACGTAGGCAACACAGACACGGAAGAGTTGAAGAAACATGCACACGACATTCCGGACCCTAACCTTGAGGACCTTGTTGCCAAGGTATCCATCAAAGAACCAAGACACTACATAGGGTATGGCCCAAGGATCGTGGTGATCGACTGCGGCGTCAAATACGGGATCATCAGGGAGCTTCTGAGACGAGGCGCGGATGTGACGTGTGTTCCATATGATGCCTGCTTCGGCACAATGATGGGCTATGAACCTGACGGAGTCGTCGTGTCAAATGGACCCGGCGACCCGGAGGTATGCAACAAAACTATAGAGACGTTGAAGCTCCTCATGGACACGGAGACCCCGATATTCGGTATCTGCCTCGGCAACCAGCTCCTAGCCCTCGCAGCGGGAGCACAGAAATACAAACTTAAATACGGTCACAGAGGACAAAACCACCCATGTACCAACCTTGAGACAGGCAGAAGCTACATAACAAGCCAGAACCACGGCTTCGGCATAGAAAAAGAGAGCCTCAAAGACACAGGGTTCAAGCCTCTCTTCGTCAACACAAACGACGGCACCCTTGAAGGCATCAAACACAGGGAAAAACCCGTTTTCGCCGTCCAGTTCCACCCAGAGGGCTCACCAGGACCCCTTGATACAGTCCACCTCTTCGATGAGTTCATACGGGAGACCCAGTGATGCCGCTGCGAAATGACATTAAGAAAGTGTTGATACTAGGAAGCGGCGCCATCAAGATAGGGGAAGCAGGCGAGTTCGACTACTCGGGTGCACAGGCGATCAAAGCCCTCAAGGAAGAGGGCATAGAAACGGTGCTGGTAAACCCCAACATCGCCACTATCCAGACAGACAAAGAGTTCGTAGACCACGTCTACTATCTACCGGTCACGCCGGAGTACGTTAAACGAGTCATCGAGTATGAACACCCCGATGGCATATTCTTGGGGTTCGGAGGCCAGACCGCGCTCAACTGTGGCATGGAGCTAGCTGAGAACGGGACCTTGGAGAAGTACGGCGTCGAGGTTCTTGGTACAGGCGTTGAAGCCATCGAGCTAGCCAACAACCGTGAACTCTTCAGAGAACTCATGGTTAAACACGGGGTCCCAGTGCCGCAGGGCGGTAAGGCGAACAGCGTCGAAGAGGCGGCGGAGGTAGCCCTGCGAATAGGTTACCCGGTGATGGTACGGGTAGCTTATACACTTGGAGGTCAAGGTTCAGGCGTTGCGAAGAACGCCGAGGAGCTAAATCAGATCGTCTGCCGAGCAGTAGTCTTTAGCAGGATAAATCAGGTTCTGGTCGAGGAGTATTTGGGTAAATGGAAGGAGGTAGAGTACGAGGTTCTCCGCGACGCCGCGGATAACTGCGTAATAGTCTGTAACATGGAGAACTTTGACCCTATGGGGGTTCACACGGGGGATAGTATTGTTGTGGCTCCGAGCCAAACACTTAACAACACCGAGTATCAGATGCTCAGGACCGCGTCGTTCCGGATAGTAAAAGCCCTTAACATCCTAGGCGAATGCAATGTCCAGTACGCGCTCAACCCCGAAAGCGAAGAGTACAGGGTCATCGAGGTCAACAGCCGCCTCTCAAGAAGCTCAGCCCTCGCCTCAAAGGCAACAGGATACCCCATCGCGTATATCGCAGCCAAGCTCAGCGTCGGGTACACGTTACCCGAACTGGTGAATAAAGTAACAGGAGTAACTTCCGCCTTCTTTGAGCCCAGTCTCGACTACCTTGTGGTCAAGATGCCCCGATGGGACTTTAACAAGTATCAGAAAGTGGACATGCATATAGGCACCCAGATGAAATCCGTGGGAGAGGTCATGGCGATCGGACGCAGCTTCCCAGAAGCCATCCAGAAGGCAGTAAGAATGGTACAGCCCGGCTGGGAACTAACCGAAACACTGAGCAAACACGATGACTCAAGGGCTATTGTGGATAGCCTCATGAATCCCTCGGATAGAAGGCTCTATGATATTCTTCAGGCATATCGCACTGGGTTTACAACTAAAAAAGTCCACGAACTCACAGGGATCGATCCGTGGTTCCTTCTTCAGCTTGAAAATATTCTGAAGATGCGTGAATCAATGGAGCATATACCAGACAGGGAGCAACTGTACCAGTGGAAACGAAACGGGTTCAGCGACACTGTGATAGCAGGGGCCCAGGGGAAAACTGAAGCAGAGATTCGTTGCCTCCGAGTCAAGATGAACGTTAAGCCTGTGGTCAGACAGATCGATACGATGGCTGCTGAATGGCCATCAGTTACCAACTATCTGTACATGACATACGACGGCGATGTTGATGATATCGTGTTTGAGGAGTGCAGGAAAGTTATCGTTCTTGGCTCAGGTAGCTACAGGATCGGTTCAAGCGTGGAGTTCGACTGGTGCTGCGTTAACATGGCGAAGAGCCTGCAGAAGCTCGACGTGGACGAGGTCATCATGGTCAACTATAACCCCGAGACCGTTTCAACGGATTATGACGTGCTGGATAAGCTCTATTTTGAGGAGATTAACCTCGAAAGGATACTGGATATCTGCGATAAGGAGCAGCCAGTCGGGGTCGTAGTAAGTGTCGGGGGTCAGATCGCTAACAACCTCGCCTTAAAGCTAGCTGAGAGCGGCATAAAAATCCTCGGCACAGACGCATACGATATAGACCGGGCAGAGGACCGATCCAAGTTCAGCCAGCTACTGGACCAACTTGGTGTAAAGCAGCCTCCATGGGCGAAACTGGAGTCAGTCACCCAAGCTAAGATGTTCGCCGGAGATATTGGTTACCCGGTCCTAATACGTCCCTCCTATGTGCTGTCCGGCTTAGCGATGAACGTAGCCAACGATGAGAAACAGCTTGAAAACTACCTCGCTGAGGCCGTTGGCCTGTCTAAGGATAAATCCGTGGTCATCTCCAA
>CAYLJH010000068.1:0-8965 GCA_964383685.1 uncultured Candidatus Bathyarchaeia archaeon
ACCTTCCCCAGGGTCCTCGGCTACTACGTCAAGGAAGGCGTGCTCTCACTGCCCGAGGCGGTCAGGAAGATGACGGGCGCACCCGCCCAGAAGATGGGCTTCAAGGACCGCGGGCTGGTCCGTGAAGGCTTCGTTGCGGATATAACGTTGTTCCACCCCGATGAAGTGAGGGATGTCGCCACCTTCACCGATCCACAGAGGTACGCAGCCGGCATACCCTATGTCATCGTCAACGGAAAAGTGGTGATAGAAAAGGCTGAGCACACAGGTGCCCTGCCGGGAAAGGCGCTAAGAAGAGCCTAGAAACCCTTTCAGTTCGGCCATGGTGGTCGCCTCCTTCTCGGTGGCGATCCTTGGCATTCTCTCCTCGGGGATCGAGTCCCCCGCTATAGTTTTCAGAGTGCTTGTCATCCATACTACCCTGTCGTACCCTCCGTCGGCCTGGAAGAACTTTGAGCTCTTCAGGTACATAGTCGCGAAGGTAGTGAATCCGTCTGGGTTCTGGTAGCCAGCCACGTTGTTGGCGAGCCTAGACCAGGTCCAGCCACCAGGTGCCTCCCCTGAGTAATTCCTGTGGACAAGACCTATGCCGTCAAGCTCCGGGATGTAGTACGCCACGTTCTGGAAGCAGCTGCAAGCGGTGTGAGGGTGCCCGAAGACGCTGTGCAGATAGACCCGCTCAACCCTTCCCCCTGTCCGCTCGCTGGTTGCCTTGTTCACCCCGCTGTACTCACCCCTCTCAGGGTCAATCAGCTCGCCTTTCTCGATCAGCGTGCAGTTGTAATAGGGGTTACCCGGTGCAAGCAGCGCCTGTGCCTTCAAGACCCACCACGGGCTTGACCCGCACTGGGATGGCCGGTCAGGTGAAACCGTGCAAGCATGGCTGAGGCTGAAGCTGGCGCACCTCATGCACCCGTAGAACGCGTCAACGCTCTCCTCGGTGGCCCCGTCAACGTGTGCCTTCCTCTCTTCCTTGAACGATTTGATTTCGTCGCCGAGTTTTTCGATCTCGACATGGTCAAGCAGTAAACTGATCTTCATAGGCCCTATCTCAGGGAACTTGTTCCTCAGCTCGACCTGGATGACCTTCAATAGGTGCTCGTACTCGAATCCCTTCTCCTTGGCGCTCCCTGATACCTGAAGGGAGTCAACTCTGCCTCCCACGAGGTTGACCTGGACCCCTTTGATGTATTTTATTACCCTGAGCAGCGTGCCCTCCACGCCCACGGTGACTATGTCGTCTATGACTGGGTTACCCAGCTCAACAAGGATCGAGACATCGTCAAGGCTTTCCCCTTTCACTATGAGCTCATCCTCGGTGACGCCGTAGTTTGGTATGGCTACAACGAAGCTCTCGGGGGAGCCTTTGATCTCAAGGACTGGCTCCTCGATCTTCTCCCTGCCAAAAACCGGCCCCACCTCAAGCGGGACATCAGGGACAGCCATCTCCACTAGCCTCGCCCGTACGTTTGGCAATCCCCACGCGGCCTCCACCATCTCCTCCAGCGAATCCCTGACGTAGATCATCCCCGTCAAACCCCGATCATCTCCGAAGGTGACCAGCGGGACACCGAGCGCCAGCATCGATTGGACCATGGATTTTTCCATCTCCTCAAGTTCACCGGTGACGAACATGACGCCCGGTGCCTTCTCCTCTATCTCATGGGTGATGGCGTGGCTGGAACCGGGTTCGGCTCTCGCGTATATCAGCGCATACCTGACAATGAGCTGGCCGAAGTAGACCACCGCGGTCTCCCTTGGGCCGTAGTCAACGCTGTCAACATCCTTTAGGACCTGGCCGGACCTCCCCGCTGAATGAACCTTGAAGTTCCTGTCCCTGAGGAGCCCTGCTAGCTCCACCAGCTTGTTGTCTCCGCCCATCAATAGGGCCCATGCATTGGTGCTCTGGTTCAACCCCAGGCAGTAGGACCTGAACCTGTCATCGGAGATGAAGTGGTCCATGTGGTCCTCATAAGCCGACTCCGCCTGCTCTGCGAGCCACAGGGCGTCCAGGAAATGCCCTCCCTTCTCCTCCTTGACCCTGTCCAAAGCTCCCTTGATCATCTCATCGGTGGGCTCAGTCGCCCCCGTTAAGCCAAACAGAATTGGGTACCTGAACTCGGTTCCAGGGTACTCTCCCCTCTCTGATAACTTGTCCTTGATAATATCGTAAACCATTTCTCCCATCTGGGACACCTAACTCGGAGAACAGTTGTACGGGAGTAGATAATTGTTGAGATTACCGGAGGTTATTGATCATCCGGAAGTCTTCTTTTATCGTGTTCAGGACCACGTGGGTGTTCGTCCGCTCCACGTACTCCATAGCCAGCAGGTCCTTGGGGAACTCGCTGAGCTCACGCCTGTTCCTGAACTTGGCAATCACGATGCTGTCTACTTGACCAGTAACATCGTACACCGCGCATACGTAGGGCAGCTTTGCGATTTCCCGCTGGGTCTCAAGCAGCTTGCCCCTGCCCACCGTGACAGTCATGATCACAGTGAGCTCAAAGCCCAGCCTCTCAAAGTCAAGCATAACAGTGTAATCAGTAATCACTCCCGCTGACTCCAGTCGCTGGATGTGGTTTATCACCGTGGCCGCCGAGACGCCGATTTCCCTCGCCAGCTCTCTGTTGCTCCTGTTGGAGTTAACCAGCAACTCTCCCAGGATCTTCCTGTCTATCTCATCTAATGCGAACATTTTGTATCACACAACTGTTTATTGTTTTTATTAAACGCTTGGTTGGTGTATATGAAACTTCCTATTTTCTTATGATTTGTATATCAAAACGTTTGTATCATTCACATATGTTTTGCGCGCGGAAGGGAAAAACCTTATTTGCGATTTTTATCTGGTTTTTGGCGTAAATTAACATGGAAAAGTCAACAACTCTTCACATATGTTTAGTTTTCGCCTTATTTTACGACCAAACGTTTAGCAAAAATGGGAAAAGGTATATATGCGTGATTAAGAAGGATGGGAGTTATTATGGTTTCAAGCGTCCTGACCAACGAAGACTCCGTTGGACTGATAATGGAAAAAGTCGCAAAGCACGACATCAAGTACCTCCGCCTCATCGTCATCGACCCAAACGGCTACCCAAAGGCGATGCTCATCCCCGAGTACCAGATCAGGGACTCGCTGGAGAATGGCGTCGCGTTCGACGGGAGCAGCATCCCCGGTTTCGCGGCAGTCAACCAGAGCGACCTCAACCTCCACCCTGACCCATCCACCTTCCTGGTGCCAATGTGGGAGACCCCTGGGATCGCACTGATGTTCTGCTACGTCAGCAGGCCCGATGGCACCCCATTCGAGGGGGACCCGAGGGGCCATCTCAAGAGGACGGTTGATGACCTTGAGAAGAAAGGGTACGGTTTCAACACGGGCCCGGAGCTGGAGTACTTTTACGTCACGGACGACAACGGAAGCGTTGCGCCCTTCGGTAGCGGTGGCTATTTCGATCTTCCCCCACTGGACCCGACAGAGGACGTTAAACTTGAGACATTGATGTGCCTTGAGGACGCCGGGTTCCAGCTGGACAGGGTCCACCACGAGGCAGCCATGGGCCAGCAGGAGATCAACTTCCGGTACAGTGACGCCCTGAAGACCGCGGACAACACCATTCTGTACAAGCTGGCCGTCAAGACAATCGCCAAGAAACACAATACCACCGCCACCTTCATGCCCAAGCCCTTCTGGGGTATCAACGGGAGCGGCTGCCACGTCCACCAGAGCATCGTTGACCTTGAGACCGGGAAAAACATATTCAGCAACCCCGACACCGAGTTCGGGCTCAGCGAGACCGCCATACACTACATCGGGGGCCTCCTCAAACACGCCCCCTCCATGTCAATGTTAGTCGCGCCCCTCGTGAACAGCTACAAGCGGCTCGTGCCACACTACGAGGCACCGGTCTACGTGAGCTGGGGCTATGCCAACAGAAGCGCCCTCATCCGGATCCCGCTGGCCCCCGGCGACAAGAACACGGTTACCAGGGTGGAGTACAGGCACCCCGACCCGGCATCAAACCCATACCTCGTGGCGACTGTGCTGCTGAAGGCGGGGTGGGAGGGCATCGACAAGAAGATCGAGCCAAGCGCGCCCCTGACCGAGAACATCTACGAGCTGACGCCGGCCCAGATGGAGGAAAAGGGCGTGGGGTACATGCCCGAGCACCTAGGGGACGCCGTTGACCTCTTTGAGGAGGACGAGACCATGAAGGAGGCCCTTGGGGCGTTCCTGTTCGATAACCTCATCAAGCTCAAGCGGGACGAGTTCAAGAGCTACATGGACTTTACGGGCGTTGAGTGGGCCGCCAGCAGGCCGAAAATCACGTCTTGGGAGTACGAGCGTTACCTGACCCGTTGCTAGACAGCGCAGCTTGTCTCAACCTCCAGTCCTTGGAGGATCTCCTGTATCTCCCCGAGGCTGGGTATTTTTGAACATCTTTATATTAAGTGATAATGCAGGGGAATGTGAATCAGAATGAGTAAACCAGTTGAGGTTACAGACGCGAGCTTCGATGAGTTCGTGAAAAACAATCCAAAGGTGGTAGTTGACTGCTGGGCCGCATGGTGCGCCCCCTGCAGGATGCTCACCCCCATCATAGACGAGCTTGCCGAGGAGAAAACTGACATCAAGTTCGCCAAGCTAGACGTGGACAAGAACAGGGCAGTCCCACAAAAGTACGGCATCATGAGCATCCCGACCCTCCTCTACTTCAAGGACGGCCAGCTGGTTGACAAGACCCTCGGGGCGCTGCCGAAAGCGGCCATCGAGTCCAGGCTCGCCAACCTGTAAAAAACCGGTTAAACCCGGCTACTAAGTTTTCTAGTGATTTTAAGCAGCTCGTCTGGGCTGATGGGCTTCATCAGCACCTCGTCACTGTCAAGGATCGAGTGGTCCTCCAGGGCCTCTATATGTCCTGTCAGCATTATCACGTTGATGTCCCCGTCCTGTTCTTTCAGCATCTTGGACAGCCTTGAGCCCGGGATATCGGGCAGCTTGTAGTCGAGGATTGCCAGGTCGAACTTGAACCGGCTCATCTTTGCAAGCGCCTCGTTGCCCGAGTTTGCCGTCTCAACGGTGAAACCCGCGTCCTCCAGGAGCATCTCGAATGTGTCGGCAAGGAACTCGTCGTCGTCCACTATCAGGACGCTGAGCTGGGGTGGCTGTTTTGCCTTCTCCTGTTCCTCGTACTCCATGAACGCCGCGCTGAACTCGGGGTGTCCTTCCAGGGACCTTGTGATGGCCTCCATCTTGCCCACAAGTTTGTCCATTCTTTTCTCATGCTCGTTTAGAACATTAATTAACATGTCAAGTACGTCTAACTTTTCTGGTACACTCATGGTTGGGCTTCCGGAGTATTGATGTTGTTAGTGTGTGTGCGTTTGGTATTTTAATCTTGAGGTGTTGTTTAGACGTGAGATCATGAAATATCTATTTCATGACGTAATGTATATACTATAAAACTATTCAATACATGAAGAATTATAATACAAACCGTTAAATGCCCTTTAAATCTTGATTGGAGTTCCATATTTGGGTCACCGGAAGCCCTATTAACCCAGTATCGCTAGTGATATGCAGAGAGATGTTTGGCATCTTCCTAGTACCACTGATGATGGTCATCGGGATATTCTTCCTGGTGTCATCTGTTCTGATAGGAGTATCCGCTGTTTTGAAGATCGCGTTCTTCCTGGTATTCCTGCCATTGAGAATCCTTTCCTGGATGATTGGCTTGATCTTCTGATCTACCATCATCCTCCGCATCAACCGGGGGAGGTGTAGACAGAGGATGTAGCCCCCTTTTCTTATTCTTTAAATACAGTCAGAGGTAATCACCAAGGAACGCCTTGCTTGAAATAATTGGACTGCTGGCTGCCTTCGTCGGAATATTTGTCCTGAGGGCCAAGAACATCGATTTCTACATCGCCATCACAGTGGCAGCGTTGATAATCGGGATAACCTCTGGCGCTCCAATCCGCATCCTGTTCGATGTGCTCATCCAGACCCTGTCAGCTTACAACATGTGGAACCTGGTCTCCGCGGTAGCCCTGATCACGGTGCTGGGCTACGCGCTCAAAGAGACAGGGCTCATGGTGAACTTCATCGAGGGCCTCAGTAACATCCTGCCGGGCAACATACTGATGGCCACAATCCCCGCCCTGTTCGGTTTCCTGTCAATGCCAGGGGGCGCACTGATGTCCGCACCGTTCATCGAGCCAGAGGCAAACAAGCTGGGGCTGAGGCCTGAGCACAAGTCATACTACAACGTATGGTTCAGGCACCTGCTGTACTGGGTAAACCCAATCACATCCTCAACCATCATGGCCGTTACATTATCAGGCATCCCCGTCACAACATGGCTCAGGGTCCAGTCACCCCTGTTCTTCGTCATGGCCGCCATCGGCTTTATCGCAAGCAGGGGATTTATCGAGACCCCCAAGAAAAACGTGGGGTCCAAGGGGCTGTCAATAGACGCAATGAAAGGCGGGCTCCCAATCATAGTCACAGTCGTGCTTACCCTCTACGGGACTCCAATCTGGGCCTCACTTGCGGCGGGGACGCTCACCGCAATGCTCCTGGGCCGCGTGAAGCCCGGTAAGGCGGTGGAGATAGTGAGCAAAGGCATTCGCTGGGACCTGGTGCTGGCCATAATATCCATGCTTTACCTGAGGGACATGATAGCCGCCTCGGGCTCGGTGGTCAAGCTCTTCGAGGTCGTCATCGCATCAGGCGTACCCGTCCTTGCCATCGCCATCGTGGTCCCCCTGTTCATAGGGGCCATATCAGGCTCCCCCGCCATGGGCGTCGGCATCGCGTTCCCAATACTCCTCCCCCTCTTCGGGGACGTCAACATACACCTCACCAGCATAGTGTTCCTGGGGATAACGTGCACCTACATAACGTCCCCCCTTCACCTGTGCCTGATCCTGACGAACAACTACTTCAAGTCCGATCTAAACAAGGTCATAAGATACACGGCCCCTAGCTGCCTCGCCCTCTACTTGATCGGCCTGGCCTACCACCTCTTCCTATACAGTCGATAGGATTGACTGTAGGGAGCCTTGGCCTGATAGTATTCATTTACCCCTGCCTCGTTATCTTGAGTGATAACCTTGGGAGTCCTCCTTACACCAATCATTCTCAGGAAGGAGCTGGAGCTGGATGACTTGCGTGGAAAGAGCTTCGCCGTAGACGGGTACATCGTGCTCCACGAGTTCCTAGCAATGATCAGGGACAGGACGGGGACGCCGCTGATGGACAGGGACGGTAACGTCACGAGCCACCTCGTGGGGCTGGCCTTCAGGACAACCAAGCTGATCTCTGACTATGGGATGCGCCTTGTTTTCGTCTTCGACGGCAAGCCGCCCTCCCTCAAGAGGAAGGAGTTAGACAAGAGGCGCGAGGCGAGGAGGAAGGCCGAGAGGGAGTACCGTGAGGCCGTTGAGCGTGGGGGCCTCCCCGCTGCGTTCTCGAAGGCAGTGATGACGGGCGGGTTGACCAGGGCCCTGGTGGACGACGCGAAGCATCTACTTGATCTCCTTGGCATCCCCTGGGTCCAGGCACCGAGCGAGGGCGAGGCCCAGGCGGCGTACATGGCAAGGCAGGGACATGTCTGGGCGTCCAACAGCAAGGACTATGACTCCCTGCTATTCGGTGCCCCGAGGGTGGTCCGTTTTCTCTCAATCAGCGGCCGCGAGTGGCTTCCCAGCAAGGGCAGGGCAAGGAAGGTCTACCCCGAGCTGATTGAACTTGATAAGTTTCTGGAGCACCTCGGGATCAACCGGGAACAGCTCATCGACCTTGGCATCCTTGTGGGCACCAATTTTAACGACGGGATAAAGGGCGTCGGCCCCAAGACGGCACTGAAGCTTGTCCGTGAGCACGGGAGGATAGAGGACATGCCCGTGGATATCCGTGGGAAGCTGCCTGATACCGTTGACAGGATAAGGGATCTGTACCTGAACCCCGACGTGACAGATGATTACAGTGTCGAGCCGGGGGCACTCCAGGAGGACGAGCTTGATGCCTTCCTGGTGGGCGAAAGGAATTTCTCGACAAAGCGGGTGCAGACCCTCATCAACAGGATGAAGAGCAGTACAGCTCAGAAGTCATTGAACGATTTCTTCGGAGGTGGCTGTTGACCCTTTTCAAAGAGCTGGCGGCGCTGTGCAAGAGCCTTGAGGCAACCACCAAGAGGAAGGAGAAGACGGCGCTGATCTCCGTGTTCCTCCACACCTTGGGCGAGGCCGAGATCAAGCCATCCATACTCCTCCTCATCGGAAGCGTCCTGCCAGAGACCGATAACCGTTCGCTTGATGTCGGCTGGAGGACCATCAGCAGGATCTTGGACAGGAAGGGCCAGACCACGCTTTTCAGGCGCGAACTGACTGTCAACGATGTCTATGACACCCTCATCGAAGTCGCCGACTCGAAGGGGCCTGGCAGCAGAAAGAACAAAGTGAGGCTGATTGAGCGGCTGTTCTCGGACGCCGACCCGGTTGAGGCCGAGATATTGGTCCGGATTATCTTCAGGGAGATGCGAATAGGCGTCAACGAGGGCATGATGATGGAGGCCCTGGCCGAGGCCGTGGGTGTCCCGGGTGCGCTGGTCAGGAGGGCTCTCATGATGACCGGGGATATCGGCAGGGTGGCGGAGGAGGCAGTTCTGAGAGGAGAAGCTGGCCTGATGAGCCTTGAGGCTACCCTCTTCGTCCCGCTGAAGCCCATGCAGGCTAACACCGCTGAGACCCCTGATGCCGTTATTCGGGAGTACGGCGGGAAAACCGCGTTCGAGTACAAGTATGACGGGGCGAGGATTCAGATTCACGTTAAATCGGGGGATGTCCGAGTCTTCAGCAGGAGGCTCAGCGATGTAACGGAGAGCCTGCCCGATATAATCTCCTTAGAGAATTTTGATTAACCTCTTGTTTTCACCGTTTCTACCCCCTCGGGTAGACA
>CAYLJH010000069.1:0-8715 GCA_964383685.1 uncultured Candidatus Bathyarchaeia archaeon
GTTCCTCGCAGGTTTTCTCAACCTCATCAACGAGCATCGCGTGGTGGCTATACCCCGGGTTGTCAGAGGCGCGTGTCTTATTCAGGTCGATTACTAGCCCTGACGGCGAGCGTAGCTGGGCAGCCTCCCTCCCGCCATGCTCCAGCTTGTGGATGAACTCGAAGCCAAGGTCCTTGTAGAACTCGATGGCCGCGTCCAGGTCTGTTACGAAGAAGTGAATGTGGTCCGTTGAAATATGCTTCATAACCCACATTTCGTAGCAAAATATATAGCCTTAACGACCAATATCTAATTAATAGGTTTAGGAAAACATAAGATATGTCCGAGCTCACGTCTATCGCCAATTTCACCGTTTCAAACAGGTGCAACGGTCGGTGCACAACCTGCAACATATGGAAGATGGACCCACGCCCAGACCCGACCATCGAGCAGATAACTGGTTTCTTCGAGGAGAACAAGGGTACACTGAGGAACCTCAAATTCATCCAGCTCACGGGAGGTGAGCCCTTCCTACGGGACGACCTCCCCGAGATAGCGTCCGCCGTTCACAAGGCCGCGCCAAAGTGCATGATATGGCTACCCACGAACGGGCTCCTGCCCGAGAAGATCCGGGATACCACAATGGAGCTCCTCAGTCAGACTGACAAGTCGTTGATAGGGGTAACCATCTCCCTGGACGGCGAGGGTGATGCCCATGACATACAACGGGGGGCTGATGGCAGCTACCAGAAGGCGATGCAGACCCTGAAATTCCTGAGCGATCTCAAAAACAAGACGGGCAGGCTACACCTCTCAACAGGGTTCACGTTGACATCCAACAACTATATCCAGGCCCCCCTTGTCCAGAGGATATCATACAAGTACGGTGCAGATTTCAGCATACGCCCCGTCAACATAAGCGAGCACTATTATCAGAACACGGAACAGAACGGAAAGTTCAACCCAGATGAAGTTTGGAAGACCGTGAAATACCTAGCCCACCTTGTCAGGAACGAGAAGGGTATGCGCAACAGCCTGACCATGCTGGCCTACCTGCAGGGGATCAAGGAGTTCATAGGCGATGGAAGGACGCTTCCCTGCTCGGCAGCGAAAGAGTCCGTCTTCATCGACGGAGTCGGCGATGTATTCCCCTGTATAGTCATGAACCACAGGCTGGGCAACGCCTACGAGGCCCCGCTGAGGGAGATACTTGCCTCGGAAGAGACGAGCAAGGCTTGTGAGGTTATCGGTGAGCTACAATGCCCCACATGCTGGTTAGAGTGCGAGGTATACAGGGATATTAGAAAGGATTGGAGGCGCCTCCTGGACGCTTATTGGTGGGGAATTAATCAGTTCTCTTGATGATATGATAGCCGAACTGGGTCTTCACCGGCTCAGGTGTTACCTGGCCGGGGTTAAGCGCGAAGGCCGCGGTCTCGAACGCCTTGACCATCTGGCCTCTGCCGAAAGAGCCTAGGCTACCTCCCTTCTTGCCCGATGGGCAGGTGCTGTATTTTTTTGCCAGGGCCGCGAACTTTTCTCCTCCCTTGAGCTCTTCCATGATCTTCAGTGCCTGTCCCTGCTTCTCCACTAGAATGTGTGATGCCTTGATTTTGGATGCCATAACAGGTTCATGTAAAGGGACGATAAAAATGTAGGGATGACTACTCCACGAAAGGCTTCTTGTGGCGTAGTATGGCCTCTGTTACCTCGGGCCTCATCTGCGTGGGGTCAGGGTTCTCGCCCTCCGCGAGCAGCTTCCTCATGACCCTGCCCTTGAAGTTCTCCCTGTCCTCGTCGCCGTGTGGGCAGATCTTGTCGTTCTGGGGCCCGCCGCACTTGTTGCAGTGGAAAAAGTTCCTGAAGAATATCGGTGCTATACCCAGGTCTGGGTAGTCATCGAATATCTCCTGTGCCTCGAATGGGCCATAGTAGCTCCCGACTCCCGCGTGGTCCCTGCCGACGATGAAGTGGCTGCAGCCGTAGTTCTTCCTGACGATGGCGTGGTGGATGGCCTCCTTGGGGCCAGCGTAACGCATCTCCATCTCAAGGGTCACCATGGTGGCCGAGTTCTTTAGGAAATAGTGATCGATGAGTGCCTGGTAGCTCTCAAGGATGACTATGTCCGTGAAATCCCCTGCCTTTTTCTTGCCGATTAACGGGTTGATGAACAGTCCGTCAACAAAGCTCAGTGCAGTCTTCTGGACGTACTCGTGGCCCATGTGGGGGGCGTTCCTTGTCTGGAATCCCGCCACTGTCCTCCACCCCTTCTCCTTGAAGAGGAACCTGGTCTCCTCTGGCTTGAGCCTGTACCTTGGGAACGTGCCTGGGGACTCGTTGAATATCTCCATTGAGCCTCCCACCAGGACCGGGTTCATGCCGTTGGTCTTGGCCACGCCGGGGTGCTCCCCGTCTGTGGTCTTGTAGATGTTGGTGTTGTAGACCTCCTTGTCCCAGCCGTACTTGTCATCGACCTCCACAACCGCGAATGGCTCGCCGTTGCTCTCGATGGCTATTGAATCTCCTGCATTGAACTTGGATGCGGCATCCTCTGTTACATCCAGTAAGATTGGGATGCTCCATGGGACGGCATTGCTTAGCCTGCCTTTTGATACAACCGAGTCAAAATCTGTCTCGGTCAGCGGTCCCTTGAGGGGACTGTATAGCCCGAACGCGATGTTCTCAAAGTCCAGCCGCAGCTCGTGGCTGACGGAGACCTTTGGCATCTCAAGTGCCTCTGCCTTGACTTTGTCTATCTTGCTCGCTTTTGTGAGCCTGTTAACCAGTTTTCCGCCGTGTGGTCTTGGCATCTGTATCACTCGATGTATCCTAGTCGCCTGAGGCGCTCCCTGATGAGCTCCTCTTCCTCTTTTGTGTACTCCGTCTCCTCTGGGAACTCGTTCTCAAGGAGCAGCTCGACGTACTCCTCGACCGTTGTGATACTGGTCCCGGTAATCTTTTCCTTGACCTTGTCGTAGAGCTCCTTGCTGATCTTGATTTGAACCTTATCGCCCATTTTCTGCACCTGTTAACCAATAGTCACGGCGTTTCAGATATAACTCTTTACCCACTCTACCAATACAGTACCCATACAAGGTTCCCGAATGGGGATACGTATTTAAGCAAAGATTCAGTAGTGAAAGCACGATCCACAGGGGCGAGTTCATATTCCAAAACTACCACAGCAACCTGAAGTCAACATAGGCACAATCGGACACGTAGACCACGGAAAGACCACCCTAGTCCAGGCTATCACTGGCGAATGGGCGAGTCGCCACAGCGAGGAGCTAAAGCGTGGAATTACCATCAAGCTAGGATACGCCGACACGGCCATCTACAAGTGCCCGAGTTGTGACGAGCCCGAGTGTTACTGTGTTACAGAGACATGCCCCAACTGTGACACCGATACCGAGCTCCAGAGGACCCTTAGCTTCGTGGACGCCCCTGGCCACGAGATCCTGATGGCGACCATGCTCAGCGGAGCGGCCGTCATGGACGGAGCGATCCTTGTCATCGCGGCGAACGAGAAATGTCCACAGCCGCAAACCCGTGAACACCTTGCAGCCATCCAGGCAGTGGGGCTGGACAAGCTCATCGTTGTCCAGAACAAGATCGACCTCGTCACACTGGAGGAGGCCGAGCAGAACTACAAGGATATCAAGAATTTCCTCAAGGGAAGCATCGCCGAGGACGCGCCTATAATTCCGGTCTCAGCACAGCAGGTAGTAAACGTGGACCTTCTGATCCAGGCAATGCAGGAGTACCTGCCGACCCCAGTCAGAGACCCGGACCTGCCAGCGAGGATGTACATCGTCAGGAGCTTCGACGTGAACAAGCCGGGCACCGAGATCGAGGCGATGGTGGGCGGCGTAATCGGAGGAAGCATAACCCAGGGAAGCTTCAGGCTCGGGGAAGAGGTGGAGATTAGGCCCGGCCTGCCCCAGAGACAGAAGAACAAGATCAAGATGCATGAGCTGTACACCACCATCACAAGCCTCCACGTGGGAGGAACAGCGGTGGACAAAGCCCTCCCAGGAGGACTCGCGGGGGTCGGCACACAGCTAGACCCAAGCCTGACAAAATCAGACGGGCTAGTTGGAAGCCTCATCGGAGAGCCGGGAACCCTCCCGCCTGTACTGGAATCACTCAACCTTGATTACGAGCTCTTCGAGAGCGTCGTCGGTACAAGGATGGAGGAGAAGGTCGCCCAGATCGCAAAGGGCGAGAAGATGCTCCTGAACGTCGGCACCTCCAAGACCATGGGGGAGATAACCAGTATCAAGAAAAAGAACCTTGAGGCAGCACTATCGATCCCAGTATGCGCGCTCCCAGGGGACCGGGTGGCTATCAGTAGGCGAATCGGAAGCCGCTGGAGGCTCATCGGGTTCGGGATAGTCCGTGAGGTATAATGCCCACACGGATTCTTGCTGACACAAACTTTCTATTAATCCCCGTACGTTTCAAGGTGGACATTTTTGAGGCATCCGCCGATGCAGTCAATGACCTCACCGAGTTTTATGTTTCATCAAGGGTACTTGACGAGATTCGGCATCTCAAGGAAAATGCAAAGCCCAGTTTTTTCAGGGAGCTGCGGCTTGCAGAGACTTTTGCCGGGATGTGCACGTTTATCGCTGATCCCAGTGATAACGATGTTGATGATAGCCTGGTCAGCCTCGCATCCCGTGAGGGCATGGTCCTGGGGACATCTGATGCAGAGCTCAGGCAAAAGGCTAGGGCCGCAGGCGTCAAGGTGATTTATCTGAGACAGAAAAGTTACCTTGTTCTAGACGGCTAGATTGACCATTATCCGAAAGAGTTGATTTAGGTAATCAGCATTAGAGTTTTAAGCGAGAAAGACTTCCCATTGTAGAATTAGGTCAAACTCTGGCCTAGATTAAACTTAAATGGTGTAAATCTTGGAAAAGAAAGACTGGCACTCGACAGAGATTGAAGACGTTCTTTCAACGTTGGAGACGAGCCGTGAGGGCATCTCCGACGAGGAAGTCGCCAAACGACTCCAAGAGTATGGACCAAATGAACTGAAAGAGGAAGCGAAGAAGCAATGGTATCACCTCCTCTGGGAGCAGTTCACTAGCATACTCGTAATAGTTCTAATTATTTCAGCCGCCGTATCCGGCTACCTCGCCTACAAGGTAGGAGAGGCCATGACCGACATGTACGTTATACTCGTCATAGTCGTCATGAACGCTATCCTTGGATTCTACCAGGAATACAAGGCCGAGCAAGCCGTTGAAGCCCTGAAGGCAATGGTCTCGCCGCATGTCCTCGTTATGAGGAACGGTAAGGAAGAGTCAATTGACTCCAAAGACCTTGTTCCAGGCGATATTGTCATACTTGAAGCAGGCAGCAGGGTGCCCGCCGACTGCAGGTTACTGGAAGCAGCAAACCTTGAGGTCGATGAGGCCGCCTTGACCGGCGAGTCCAGGCCAGCGAGCAAGAGACTCGTCCCGGTTGCTTCAAACGCGGGTATTGGAGACCAGAAAAATATGGTCTTCATGGGGACCGTCGTCACCAACGGCAGAGCCATCGCAGTGGTCACCGAGACAGGCATGACTAGCCAGTTCGGGAAGATCGCGGGCATGGTTATGTCCATAGACGTGGAGCCCCCACCGCTCACACAGAAGATGGACAAGATGGGCAGGCAGCTCATCGCAATCAGTCTAGGGCTTACCATATTCGTCTTCCTGGTACTGTGGTTCGTACACGACAGGACCCTTGAAGAGGTCTTCATGACAAGCGTCAGTCTCGCGGTTTCCGCGATACCTGAGGGCCTGCCCGCCGTACTGACCATCACTTTGGCCATGGGCACAAGCCGCATGGCGAAGCAGAAGGCAATCGTGCGCAGGCTGGCAAGCGTCGAGACACTTGGAAGTACAACGGTAATCTGCAGTGACAAGACAGGTACTCTCACCAAGAACGAGATGACCGTCACGAGGCTGCACTCTGCCGAAAGGACATTAAACGTCACGGGGACCGGGTATCAGCCGAACGGCGAGTTCATGGAGGACGGCGTCAAGGTCAATATCTCCGATGATGCCCAGATAGCGACTCTACTTAGAATCAGCGCGCTGAACAACGACTCGGTAATCCAGCTGAACAACGGAAACTGGGTCTGCTACGGTGACCCCACTGAGGGGGCTTTCGTCGTGGCCGCTGAGAAGGCGGGCATGGCAAACAAGGCGCTCAAGGAGGAGTACAAGAGGGTCAGCGAGATCCCCTTCGACTCAACAAGGAAGCGAATGACTACCGTCCACAAGACCCCTGAGGGCAAGCTAATCGCCTACGTCAAGGGTGCCTCCGAGATGGTCTTGGAGAGATCAACAAAGATCCTCGACGGAGAGGTCAGAGACCTTACCCAGAAGGACAAGGACGAGACCCTCAAAGTCATGCAGAGCATGGCGGGGGACGCTCTCCGTGTCCTGGGTATGGCGTACAAGGAGCTACCCGACGACTATGATTACTCAGCCCTAGAGGTTGACGAGGTCGAGGCGGACCTTGTTTTCGTGGGAATAATCGGCATGATTGACCCCGCAAGGGAAGAGGTGCCAGCTGCCATCATGACAGCTGCCGAGGCCGGCATCAGGTCCGTCATGGTTACCGGTGACCACAGGATCACCGCCGTAGCCATCGCAAAGCAGATCGGCATCCTCAGTGAAGAGACCGACGAATCGGTACTGGAGGGCGTCGAGATCGAGGCACTAACCGATGACGAACTTGACGATACAATCGAGAACGTCCGCGTCTGTGCAAGGGTCAGCCCAGAGCACAAGATGAGGATCGCGCTGAGCCTGAAGAGGCTCGGTCACATAGTCGCCATGACCGGTGACGGAGTCAACGACGCACCCGCGCTCAAGGCAGCCGACATCGGCATCGCCATGGGTATCAAGGGTACTGATGTCACCAAGGAAGCCAGCGACATGGTCCTTGAGGACGACAACTTCGCGACAATCGTTCTGGCCATCAAGGGTGGCCGTGAGATCTACACTAACGTCACAAAGTACATCCGGCTAATGCTAGCCGCGAACTTTGACGAGTTCCTAGAGATCACAGTAACTGCGGTTCTGGGTTTACCAGTTCCGTTCCTGCCTATCCACATCCTGTGGATCAACTTGGTAACCGACGGTCTACCTGCACTCGCGTTGAGCATTGACCCCCCAGACCCGGACATCATGAAGTACCCGCCAAGGGACCCCAAGGAGGACATACTCAAGAGGTTCTGGCGGTTCATCGTGTTCGCGGCACTGGTGGACTTCATCAGCGACTTCATACCCTTCTTCTGGGCGTACATCACGGTCGCAGGTAATACAGGAGACTGGGAGCTGGCGGCGACGACAGCAAGGACGGTTGCTTTCACGAGCATCGTGTTCTTCGAGTTCTTACTGGCATACCAGTGTAGAAGCGAGACGAAGCATATCTTCCAGCTAGGGCTGGAAGGATGGACCGAAAACAAGCTGCTGTTCATCAGCGTAGCGGTTGGACTAATACTGCAGATGATGATACTGTACATCCCATCATTGAACGTGATATTCCACGTAGTTCCGCTGTCCGGGCTACAGCTGCTGGTCTGCTTCCTCGGAAGCCTGACTGCCTTCCTGATCATCCCGCAGAAGTTGATCCCCAAGAGGCATTACGTCGAGCACAGGAGAGCCTAGGCTCTCCCACTTTCCTTTTTTATCTATTTTCTTGATAATTATACACGTAATCAGTCCTTTTCCGCTCTTTCGTATTTATTGAAAATTACATAGTATGTGTTAACTAAAAACAGTAATTACGAGTCTTATTTACCAATCATTTTTATAGATTTACTTTCGTATATCAGGGGAATACTCAACCAAAGGAGAATAAAGAATGGTAGAAGCATGGTTAATAGCCCCAGTAATGGCGGTAATCTCAATTCTCGCGGGTTTTTACATCCACGATTTCGTCAAAAAGCAGGACACCGGCACGGACAAGATGCGTTTCGTCGCAGGTGCCATCAAAGAGGGAGCCAGGACCTTCCTCAATAGGATGTACAAGACACTTGCATATTTCATCGCAGGCATGGCACTAGTACTCCTAATCCTATTACCCACACCCATCTGGGCAACAACCAACATAATGAACAACTTTGTTCTGGCATTTGGTTACATCTTCGGCGCCGTATGCAGCGGGATCGCAGGATGGATGGGCATGGACGTGGCTACAGACGCCAACATTAGAGCAGCCAGCGCGGCAAGGCAGGGGATCAGCAAGAGCTTCCCCATCGCCTTCCGAGGCGGCGCGGTCATGGGCACTAGCGTCATCGGCTTAGCACTACTCGGTGTGAGCTCGATATACTACCTGACTGGAGACCCAAATGTTATACTCGGGTTCAGCTTCGGGGCATCAGCTATGGCTCTATTCGCCAAGGCTGGTGGCGGCATCTTCACGAAGACCGCGGACATCGGTGCTGACCTTGTAGGAAAAGTTGAGTTCAACTTGGTCGAGGACGACCCAAGAAACCCTGCCGTTATCGCTGATAACGTAGGCGACAACGTCGGAGACGTTGCGGGCATGGGTGCAGACCTTTTCGAGTCGTATGTTGGCTCCCTCATTGCTCCGATAGCTTTCGCCGCCATCGTGTTCGGTGGGCAGGCCTTTCTCCCGCAGCTGATTTTCTACCCTCTCATGATCGCATCGATCGGTATGGGCGCCTCGATCCTCGGTTCCTTCCTGGTCCGTCCCAAAGGTGACAAC
>CAYLJH010000070.1:0-8696 GCA_964383685.1 uncultured Candidatus Bathyarchaeia archaeon
GCCTTCATGCCCGTTGTCAACCCCATGATTCAGACCATCGCTCCCCGGAGGCTCAAAGAGGAGTTCGGTTGCGATATCATCATCACCAACAGCTACATCATCCGCAACCACTTCCTTGACGTCCCCAACGTTGAGCTCTACAAGCTCCTTGATTACGACGGCATAATCATGACCGACAGCGGGGCCTACCAGATACTTGTCTACGGCGAGGTGGAGGTCACCCAGCCACAGATCATCGAGTGGCAGAAGAAGATAGGAAGCGACATCAGTGTCATCCTTGATATCCCCACGGGCTGGGATATCCCCCGCGAGAAGGTGGAGTACTCAGTCAACAAGACCCTGGAGAGGGCAAGGGAAGCATTGCCGCTGATAGAGGGCTCCGACAACCTGTGGGTTGGACCCATCCAGGGCGGCAAGTACCTTGACCTGGTCGAGAAGTCCGCCAAGGCGGTGGGCGAGATGCCCTTCGACCTCCACGCACTGGGCAGCCCTACCGAGGTGATGGAGCGTTACAACTACCCCGTGCTGGTGGACATGGCAATGACTGCCAAGATACACGCCCCCGTTGAGCGTCCGATCCACCTCTTCGGTGCAGGACACCCCAACATGTTCGCCATGAGCGTGGCCATGGGTTACGATCTATTCGACTCGGCTGCTTACGCCCTGTTCGCAAAGGACGAGAGGTACCTCACGGTGAGGGGAACACTCCAGTTCAAGGACCTGAAGTACCTGCCATGCAGCTGCCCCGTCTGCAGAAACAAGAGCCCGGAGGACCTGGCAGCCCTGCCAAGGGGCGACAGGATCAGGATCATCGCCGAGCACAACATGCATGTCACAATGACCGAGATGGAGATCATCAAGCAGGCCATCGTTGAGGGCAATCTCTGGGACCTGGTCGAGACCCGCGCCAAGGGCCACTCGCAGATGACCGCCGCGTTGAAGCGCCTCAGCAAGTACGACAAGTACCTTGAGAAGGGAAGCGACGGCTTCAAGGGAAGGGGCCTGTTCTACTACGATTACCACAGCATCCACAAGCCCGAGGTCCTCAGGCACCAGGAGCAGCTCATGGGCAGCTACAGGAGGCCGGCCGACAAGAGCATACTGGTTCTCATGAGCGAGCCCAAGAACAGGCCGTTCAGCGGCAACTCGGGATTCAAGAAGCTGAAGAAAAGGGTGGACGATGACCGGGTTCACTACTGCTTCATTGCTGCCCCGTACGGCGTTGTCCCCGCGAACCTGGCTGAGACCTACCCGTTGAGCCAGTTCGAGATAGCGAGGACACTTGACCACGAGACCATTCAGTGCACGGTCGAGTACGTGAGGCAGTACGTGGAAAAGTACCCCCACGAGCACATCGTGCTGGTGCTGAAGGACACGCCTCTGGAGGAGGCACTGCTGGAAAAGCTGGGCGGGCTAATCAAGCAGGGGAACATCATCCGTTCAGAGGAGCTGGGCGATGGCGACACCATTGAGAGCTTTGGGAAGCTACTGCAGTCCCTCAACTAGGCAAACTTCATCTGTTTTCAACCGCTATAAGTAAAGTATAAGAATAGGCGTAGTATTATTGTGCCCGTCCCCCTAGGGGAGGCAGCGAGAGCTGATCGTCAGGGAAAGGATAGAAAAGCCGCTCCGCAAGGGAGCATAAATGGTTTTTCGACTAGGTTAGACAAAGTAATGGTAAAACTAACATTCCATGGCGGCACCCACCAGGTAGGTGGAAACGCTGTCACGGTTAAGAGCAAAGAGGCAAACCTACTCCTAGAGTACGGTGTAAAGCCCGGAAACCCACCCGAGTTCCCAGGACACGTTAGGGCAAGGGATATCGACGGAATTATCGTCGGTCACGCCCACCTGGACCACAGCGGTGGCACCCCACTATTCTATCTCAACGAGAAAAAGCCCATATTCCACACGAGGACCACGGGCGAGCTGATGAAGATACTCATCAGGGATCTCATCAAGCTGAACAGCTACTACCTCCCCTTCGAGTACCTGGAACTGGAAAAGATGCAGCTCCAGAGGAAAGACCTTGGCTACGGCCAGAAGGTCAAGCTCAAGGACGCGGAGTTCCAGCTACTGGACGCGGGGCACATACCCGGCAGCGCCATGATTGATATCACCGTGAACGGCAAGAAGATCCTGTACACCAGCGACTTTAACACCATAAACACGAGGCTCACCAACGCGGCCAAGGTGCCAAGGAAGCGTTATGACGCTGTCATCATCGAGTCAACTTACGCGATGCACGAGCACCCCGACAGGAAGGACCTGGAAAAGGAGTTCATCAAGGACATCAAGGCGACCCTCAACCAGGGTGGCAAGGTCCTGGTGCCCGCTTTCGCGGTTGGCAGGAGCCACGAGGTCCTCAGCGTACTCCACGCACACAAGCTGAACGAGTACACGCTTCTGGACGGGATGGCCAGGGCGGTCAACCAGGTAATGCTGGAGATCCCTGAATCCGTGAAGACACCGAAGACATACGCGAACGCACTGAGAAACGTCCACGAGATCAGGGGCTGGAGGGACAGGAGGCACGCCGTCAGGAAGGCAAAGGTCATAGTCGCGCCAAGCGGCATGCTCCAGGGCGGGACAGTAATGTTCTACATGGAGAAGCTGGCACTCGACCCGCTGAACAGCATATTCATCGTCAGCTTCCAGGTGCCGGGCACCAAGGGAGCGAGGCTCATGGAGACTGGGCTGTTCCCCATCAAGGACAAGGACGCCACGGTGAAGGCCAAGGTCAAGCACTTTGACTTTAGCAGCCACAGCGGCAAGGTACCTCTCCAGAAGTTCCTCAGGGGACTGAAGGGCAAGCCAGATATCTTCGTGATACACGGCGAGGACGAGTCATGCAACTACCTGTCCGAGTGGGCAAGGGACGAGCTGGACCTGAACGCGGTCGCGCCAAACAGGGACGACGAGTTCAAGCTCTAATCTTTTTCCTAATCCTTTTATTAAACCAGCATACCCCTTCTTCGATTTCATTATGGTTGATATCGCGGCGGGGGAGCCACGTAGGGAACTCACCCTCAGGGAACTTATGAAGGGCAACATACTGGTGCTCACCGTCAGCAGGATACTCTGGAGCATGAGCAGCTCCATCGTCTGGCCATACGTCTCGTTTTACATCATAGAGTTAGGGGGAAACCCCCCATTGATTGGTAAGATCACCGCCCTGGCCAACGTGGCGGGAATGCTCTTCTTTCCCCTAGGCGGGTATCTAGCGGATAAATCGGGTAGGGCTAAACTAGTGGGTTACAGCACATTGCTGTTCGCTGGAAGCCTCTCGTTATTCGCGATGGCCAGGTCATGGCAATGGATCGCCGCGGCGATGGTAATCCAATCCCTTGTCCTATTCTACATGCCAGCCCTCAACGCTATCATGGCTGACAGCATCCCGCCTGGGGCTAGGGGCAAGATACTGAGCATAACCATAAGCATCCCCGAGGCAGTTCGGATATTCTCACCTGCCTTCGGGGGTTGGCTCATCCAAAGATACACACTTGTCCCGGCAATGCGGCTCGGCTACACTATCAGTTTCATCACGGCCGCGTTTGTCGGGATCATGAGGATCAAGTACCTAAAGGAAACGATTGATACAAAACCCCTCGACAAGGGGATTGTAGGAATATTCAACGAGTCCTACAGCAACGTGTGGGTCTCCATTCGGTGGATCCTCAAGAACATGGGCGGGTACACGTTGATCGCCATGATCCTGATCTTCTCAGGGAGCCTTGTGCAGCCTTTCTGGGCAGTTTACGCTGACTCATTCGCCGGGGTAGCTCCACATCAATGGGGGCAGGTTGCCCTGGTGGGTGGAATCGTCAAGGTCATCGTCAGCCTGTACGTGGGAAATTTCGTAGACAAGCGGGGCGTTAAGAAGAGCATGATCGTCTCGTTCCTCATCGCCATACCCGCCATGATAGCCTTCGTCCATTCAAGGGGGCTGGTCAATACGGCCCTGGTCTACAGCGTCCTTGTCGTGGCCAACGCCTTCATCTGGATAGCAAGTGGGGTACTAATCGCGGACAGCATCCCGCGGAACATCAGGGGCAGGATCATGGCCGGCCTCGGCCAGGGCATCCCCTTAGGGGTCACAGGCGGCGGCTACGCCCAGGGCTTCATGCTGTTCATACCCAGCGCACTGGGTAGCCTCATCAGCGGGTACATCTACGAGTACAACCCGGCCTACCCCTGGTACCTCCAGAGCGTTTTGCTGGCCCTCTGCCTCGTGCTGGTCATCAGACTGGTGAAGGAGCCCGAGAACGCTGAGGTCTAAGCGAAACCATTAAAACCAACTATACTTGTCTATGGTGACACGGAGAGAAAATCATTGCCAGTCGAAGTATTTGACAAGGAAAAGTTCATCGAGCTCTCAGCCAACGCAACAGAGTGCAAGATCAAGAAGAACAAGGACAACACCAAGCTAAAGCTACGCACTCCAAGGTACATGTACACCATAAAGCTCGACCCCTCTGAGGCCGACGAGCTTGCGGGAAAGCTGAGCTGCCCCACGACGGAAGTTTAAAACTTTCCATCTTATCATTAACTGTTCTAATCAAAAATAAAATAATAGAGAAAGTAGTTGGAAATCTACTTCTTCTCTAGGTATGCGATGTTATTGACAACTGAGACCTCGATTTTCCCGTCTAGGTCTCTTGCATCAATTCTCTTCTGAGATAGTTTGCGTCTTTCTCAGGTACGTCTACCTCAACTAGTCGTTGATCACTTTCAAGGAAGTAATCGATAATTGGGTCGTACTTGCTGCCTTTTCTATACTTCCTAGAAGGCTTCTTTGACACGGGTTTTAAATTGAATTTGACATCACTCAAGTTATTCGCCTACTCTTTCTCCCTTCATTCCATTAATATACTTTATTGTTGAAACAATTTACTCACATATAGTTACTCTCAACTATGTACAGTAACTATCAGAATTATGTCTTACCATGTTACTGTATCAACGAAATTTTTATCAAAGTAAAGAGTGATATGATTAAAGGCAGGTTCTTTTCACAAGTTCCTTGTAGGTTTTATACCCCAATCCAAGTTGTTCCAGTGAGATATGCTCGTCAGGTGTATGCGCCTGATCTATACTGCCAGGCCCGCATATTATTGCAGGTATCCCCGCCGAGCTGTAGCTTACAGCCTCAGTATAGTATGGTTCACCAATGGGTTCAGTTCCCAGTATATCCTTTAATGTGGTCACGATCTCCGAGTCAAGAGGCACATCAAGAGGAAGTGATGCCCTGTGGCTCGTTATTTCTGCCTTGAAATCAGGGTCATTCCTAGATAATTTCTCGATGATGCTAGTAAACCATCCCTTGGACACTTCAGGTTCCTTGTGTGCAGGAATTAACCTGAAATTGATGGTCAGTTTAGCCTGATCAGGGATGATATTTGCCTTAAAGCCGCCCTCCATCAACGTGCATTCAACGGTGGTTGACCCCAGCAGCGGGTGTTTTTCCTTGTTAAGCTCCTCCTGGAGCCCCCTGAGCTCGTACAGGAAGTCTGCTGCCTTCTGGTTCGCGTTGATGCCCAGCTCGGGCTTGCTGCTGTGCGCCGCCCTGCCGTGGATCATGATATCCGCGCCGCCCGATCCCTTGTGGGCGGGGACAATCTCCATGAGGCTCGGCTCCCCGATGACGCAGTACTTTGCCTCAGCCGGTGTGACCAGTTTGTCATCTATTACCCTGTCCACGAACCAGCCGCCCGTGTCCTCCCCCGCCGTGAACACCAGGGTCAGTTGCCTCTTAAAGTCCTCCTTTGCAAAGTCCTGCGCTACCTGGAGCATGCAGGCATCAGGGCCCTTCATGTCACAGGCCCCCCTGCCGTAGAGGTACCCGTCCTTTACAACTGGTTCAAATGGCCCTGAGACCTTCCAAAGGTCCGGGTCTCCCGCTAGAACTACATCGATGTGCCCGGAGAGCACCAGTCCCGGCTCAGTGCCCTCCCCTATCTTTCCCACAATGTTTGCGCGACCGGGCTCCACCACCTGTAGCGTCGTCCTGAACCCGATGTCATCAAGGAAATCCTTGATCCATTCCGCGCAGGGCTGCTCCTGGGTCGGCGGGCCTGATGTATCGAACTTTATTAACTCCTTGGCGATCTCGATTGCCTTCATAATAGGACAGTAAAAAGAGTATGTTTGTTAAATTATTTTTCAGGAACTAGGACTCGGCCGAGAGGATTTCGGCTATCGCCTCGTCCCTGTCCTTGATGAACCTGTAACTGTAGATGAACCCCGCGTAGAGGAATATGGTTCCAATGAGCTCAAACTCGAAGAACAGGTTGGGGTCGCCGAATATGCCCATCAGGGTGCCGCCCAGCCCTGGGAACAGCCCCCCGAGGACGAAGAAGACGTTGTATGTCCTCCTCCTGTCCTTGATGAAGCTGTATACCGCCCCGAGGATCAGCGTCAGGCCGCCAACGATGTTGATCCCAATGGCGTACTTGCGTACATCCATGGTGTAGGCGTTTATCGCCTCGTGGAACGCCTCCCCGAGTGGGCCGTTGAATGCTTCAACCAGGACCGCCTGATCAATGGGCGCCATGAATCCCTTGACTAGTAGTACCAGCGAGAGGATAGTGATGATTCCTGTGAATATGTCTGCCTTCTTCTTGTCAACAAGGAGATACATTACCCCCGCGCCCAGTAGCCCTACCAGCGGAGCCGAAAGCACATAATATACCTTGAACGCCCACACGGAGGGTCCTAATATGTCCCCGTTCATCAGGAACTCCATGAGCGCGGCTATGGCGTAAGCCAGCATAGCTAATGTCCAGAGGAGTTGGTGAAACTTTTTTCTATCTTGGTATTGTTTGAACAGTGAAAAGGTGAAGGCACCCGCGACGATTGTGGTGAGCAAGGGGAATATATTCAATACTATTACCTACTCTCATGGGATAGCAGAAACATTATAAATATATTGCTAATTCAGCAAGACGTTTCTGTCCAGTTTTGTTTTTAATGGCTAAGAAGTTGGTGCTCCTGCCGGGATTCGAACCCGGGTTCTCCGACTCGAAAGGCCGGAATGCTTGGCCGAGCTACACCACAGGAGCACGTACCACAAATAGCCTTGAGCCTGTTTATAATTGTTTTCGGTGGAAGATGTTTTTATATCAGTGATTAATGTTTAGAGAGAGCGGCGGGCCTGTAGCTCAGTTTGGCCTAGAGCACCTGGCTCATAACCAGGTGGTCGCGGGTTCAAATCCCACCAGGCCCACCATTTTCCATTTACCCTATTTCTTAGGCTTGAGGCTCCACAGTTTGAGTATTGCTAACGCAAGCCCCGTCAGGCCACCGATCAGCAGGTATCCCTGCCACTCCGTGAAGGGGTTGACAACCGTGGGTGCGATCAGCGCGACGCTAATCATGAGCCCAACCGCCAGCACGCTGTACACAATTTTCTGGGTCATGTACTCGACTCCGTCGTTCAATCCCCTGAGCTCAGGTACCGTGACCTCCATCCTTGACCTGCCGCTTGAAAAGTTCTCAAGGAACCGCCTGAAAGCCTTTGGGAAGCCAAGAACCTCCCGCGTAACGGTCTGTCTCGCGTCGTCAAGGCTCTCGGCGCTGAACATGGATGAGACTATTAGCTTGTTCAGGTACGGCAGGGTCTTCCCGATGATATCGAACTCGGGGTCAAGCTGGGAGCCCACGTCGCCTATCATGGTGATCACCTTGATCATCAGCATGAAGCTGCCCGGCATCACTATCTTGTACCTGTGCAGTATCGAGGTCAAGGTGTTCATGGTGTCCCCGAAAGAGAACTGGTCCATCTCGTAGTTCTCGGTCTGCTTGTAGATGACGTACATCTCGTCCTTGAAGTTCTCGACGTCATCCGGGTCAATCCTGACCCCGAGGTCGGCGAGGGTATCAATGAGCATATCGATATCGTTGCTGATTATGGCGTAGAATATTTTTGTATAAGCTATCCTCCTCTCCGGCCTGAGGATCCCCACCATCCCGAAGTCAAGGAAGACTATCTGGCCCTCCTCGTTGACGAGGAGGTTGCCAGGGTGCGGATCGCCGTGGAAGAATCCGTCAATGAACACCTGTTTGAGGTACGCCTCAAAACCTACATCAGCTAACTTCTTGAGGTCGTATTTATCCCTGAGTGCATCAATGTCATCTATTCTAACGCCTTCAATATACTCGATAACTAGAAGCCTTGGCCCGGAGTGCTCCCAGTAAATCTTTGGCACCTTGACGCCCGGCATGTCCTTCATGTTCAGGGCGATGGTCTCGGCGTTCTTGCCGTCAAGGACAAAGTCCAGCTCCTTCCGCATCTGTTTGCTGAACTCCTCGATGAGGCCGACTGGGTTGAAGGGTCTCAGGTATGGAAGGGAGTTCTCGGCCCTTTCCGCGAGGTTCTCAAGGATCGTCAGGTCGACTTCTATCAATTCCCTGATATCAGGTCGCTGGACCTTGAAGACCACCTCGCTGCCGTCGGTCATCATGGCCTTGTGGACCTGGCTCATCGATGCCCCCGCTATTGGCTCGTGCTCGACGAACACGCAGAACTCGTCCTCAACGCCGCATGTTTCCTGGATCACGTCCTGGACCTCCTCGTATGGAACCGTCTTCACCTTATCAGTGAGCATCTGCAGTTCCTGGATGAGGGGCGCGGGTAGCACATCCCTCCTGACGCTGAGTATCTGCCCCAGCTTAACGAACGTGGGGCCTAGCTCCTC
>CAYLJH010000071.1:0-8666 GCA_964383685.1 uncultured Candidatus Bathyarchaeia archaeon
TCACTAGAGAAAAAAAATCCCAGAATAACAACCTGTAGGTACCAAGATGCCTGAAAAAACCATTATACCAGGTCTCCTGACACAAGCAGCCGTGTTTATATCCCGCACCGCGTCTGGGGTACCGAGTTGAAGCTAGAGGACACATTCCTATCCGCCCTACAGGGCCTCAGCGAGCGCAAGTTCAGGCTGGCCCTCAACGTCCTTGGCATACTCATAGGCTGCGCAGCAGTCACCGGCCTCATCAGCATTACCCAGGGCCTCTCCGTGGAGGTCACAGGCCAGCTTGACATGTTCGGCCCCAACAACGTCATGGTCATACCCTTCGAGATACGGCCAGGGCGGGGCATCGTGGGCGAGGGCTTCAACTGGCGCGACATAAACACACTGGAGAAAGTCTCCAACGTCAAGCGCATGGCGCCCATCATCGCAAACAAGTTCGGCACCTACAAGCAACGCGGGGACATCTACACCGCCAACGTGTTCGGCGTCACCCCCACCTACTTTGAGGTGTACAGCAGCTACGAGTTCGTCCAGGGCAGGGCCCTGAAGCAGTCCGACCAGGGCTCCATAGTCATAGGGCACCTCGTAGCACACCCGGGAGGGTCCGAGGAACAGCTCATCGAGACAGGCGACAGGATAACGTTCACTTTCTACGTGGGAAGCCAGCAGAAAGACGCCACGTTCAGGGTCGTGGGCGTCCTGGAGGAGGTCGGAGGAACCTTCGGATCCGAGGACGACAGGAGCGTCATGATGTCGTTCAGGGACGCACAGACAATATTCGAGACAGGCAGCACAGTGGACTTTGTCGCCCTCCAGGTGGACGAGATGGAGAACGTGGAATCCGTGGTCGATGAGATCAAGGAAGAGTTCGAGGGCAGGGTCATGGTCATGAGCTTTGAGGTAATCCAGGAACAGATAGGCCAGGTTCTGGGCACCATCGAAGCGGTCCTGGGCGGCATAGCGGCCATCAGCCTGCTAGTGGCGGGGGTCAGCATCATCAACACCATGACCATCAGTGTCATGGAGCGAACAAGGGAAATCGGCATACTCAAGGCGCTGGGCTCCAAGAGCACCGAGGTACTCGTGCTCTTCATCAGCGAGGCAACCATAACCGGCTTGCTGGGGGGAATACTCGGCGCAGCACTGGGTTTCTTCATGGGAGTGGTCGTGGGGGACTATATCGGCCTGCCCGTATCGGTGACCTATGACTTGGGGCTCGCGGTCATCCTGTTCGCGGTCCTAACAAGCGTCATCGCTGGGCTCTACCCGTCATGGCAGGCGGCAAACCTCCACCCGGTGGAAGCCCTCAGGTACGAGTAAATTACCCGTACCGTCGCGGCCAGAACATGTTACCCTGTGGACTGGTAGAGGTCTATCAGCGAGGCAACGAGTTCGTCCTCGGTCTCCATCCCTGACACCGCCAGGGGGATGTTCTCGTGCTTCGCAAGCTGGACCGCAAGGGGATCGATCTCGCCATCCAGACCATGGAGGATGATAACCCTGGGCTTGAAAGGACTGATCTTCACCGCGATCATGGGCGACCTGCCCCGGCTCACTCCTGTGAACACCAGCGCCCTCTCGCTGGTTGTGCCGAAAATCCTGTAGAAATCCAGGCCGCTCAGCATCATGATGGCCTTCATACTGTCCACAACGGTGTAACCGAACACATCCTCCTCCACCTTGTCCTCGCCGTTGTAGATCTTCCCGTCAACAGCCTACACGATCTCCTGGATGGAAGCCGGCGCCATAAACTCCCGGATATCGGAGAACACATCGCTGGGATCAAGTGTGATCCTGCTAAGCTGCTTTATGTAATGGCCGCCGCGTATCACATCGATGTCCAGCAGGGAGCCGACGTAACGCTTGATGAATCCCGCTCCGGGACTCTTCCTTCGACCGGTCTCGTAGTCACTAATAACGGAGGGCGAGAGCTCCAGCGCGTTGGCCATAGCGATCTGGTTCACGCTCAGCAGGCCCCTCCACTTCCTCATTGTTTGCCCTGGGGCGGCGCTCAGGACGATCTCACCCGCGATCCTCTTGGCAAGGGTATCCCGCGTCGGACTGTAGTTGGACATTACATCTACTAGATAATGTGCATTAAATAAATCCCACCAAAAGGAGGCAAATGACAAGAATCTCACAAAACCGGTTCTATCAGGGAAGGAACACCCTCAACACGGAAAGATGTACGCAGTTTTAACTAGAGAGGCTCATTTATTCATATACATCAGTTTTCTTATCGAACCAGAGAAAAATATTAGCTGAGTATCACTCAACTTTCAAGACGATAATCGGGTAAGAACCGTGATGAAGTCCATTAAATGGTTCGCTGTTATCTTCATACTGTCGGCTCTCCTGATTCCCAACGCACGCGCAGCACACGAAAACGCCGTAGACAGCGCCTGGCTGGTAACCCCCGTAGAGGTAGACGGAGACATCACATACTCCAACGAATGGAGCGACGCCAACAGCATCGACCTCGTCCTGGGGACAAACTACGGGAGAAGCCCACCATTCCCCGAGACCAAGCTCTGGGTAAAAAACGACGCAACGCACATCTATTTCCTGGTCTGCATCAAATACGATTACATAAACTATGACCTAAGAGACACGGCATTCATCTACTACATGATCCCGGACGAGTCAAGGAACATCATCTTCAGCGACAAAACGATTACAGGCCAGCTTGGGGACACCTACGACCTGTACAACTATGATGGAACCACCTGGCAGAACGACCTGGATGGAGGCGGAGAAAACAACGTGCAGGGGATGGGGCATTTCGACGGCATCTTCTACTGGTTTGAGATCAGGAAACCGCTAAGCAGCCAGGACGGCCTTGACTGGTCCCTGAACTACGGTGATACCTATGGGTATGCGGATTCACCGATAGATACTGAGGAGCACCTCTGTCTGGGGCTTCATGACTACAGTGAGGGTTACGATGTGCAGGCGTTCATACAGGTAACCATAAGCTCGCCCGATACAAGGAACATCATTCCCGTCGGAGGAACGGTAGAGGATATCCCAGAGATGGAGATAATCAAACCCATAATTATCAGGGTGCTAGTGTGCTCGGCAATAATCATTCTGGCGACGCTGCTTGCAAGATACATCAGATAAACACTCACCCTCCGCAGAATGAGTAAGATATTTAATTGAGATGTGCTATCAATGCAGATGCATCGGGCTCGTGGCCTAGAACGGTTATGGCGTCTGACTGATAATCAGAAGGTCCTGAGTTCAAATCTCAGCGAGCCCACCAATGCATTTCTAAACAGCCAAAGACAAGGATAGCCAATGAAGATAAAGTACAAGCCCGCGGAGGAACTGGTTATACTGGAGATGGTTGAGTACAGCCTCCAGAAGATCGCCGAGACCGGGGCGCTGATCCAGAACTCTGGGCACGCGATAATACTGAACTGGGCCAATGGAATCGTCTTCCACCACAGCCCTCTACCGTTCAACTCCAAGGAGCTCTTAAAGGAGAGAAAGGAGGGCCGCATCTACTGGGCCAGTGTCATTTATGCATCCATGCCGGAGTACAAGGAAAAGCTGAGTGTCGGTCCTAGGGACATCCCTGTTGTGGAGACACCTAACCATCTGCTAAAAACAGCCGCCAGCTGGATCAAGGAGAGGATGAACGAGGCCTCTTCTTCCTAGGCGGGTCTTTCTCGAGTATAAGGTCAATGTAATTGACGTCCCGGATAACCAGGTTCTTCTCAGGCACCAATCCACGTGGCTTGAACATCACGAAGAGAAGCAAAAGCCCGCCAAGTATGAGGTCCTCGAAATAGGAAATGACCTTAATCCAGGTCGTCCCAATCAGCATGGGACCTAGGGTCTGCTTCGAGAGAGTTAGTGCCTTGAGGATGGAGACGGATAAAAGGGTTCCAACGTACCCGCCGGGGTTGCTCCCCAGACCGCCTATTGTTATCATGAGCCACGGCCAATAGGTGTAGTCAACTCTGCTGTACATGTTGACCTGAACGAAGCTGTAATAGAAAGATAGGAGAACCCCTGTGACGGACATGATACCTCCCCCGAACATCATGACTTCGCTCCTGAGTCGCCCTATGTCCTTTCCAGTGCTGTTCAAGGTCATCTCGTTGTCCCTCATGGCCCTCATCAGTCTCCCGTAGGGACTGTTCAGCATGATGTGCATCAAGTAGTAGCAGAACAACCCGACCAGTAGGATGACCATCGCGAGGATAACCATCTGCTCGCCCTCATACCACGCGAAAAAGTTGGGGATAAATGAACCAATCGTACCTCCAGCGATAAACTCGTTGTTTGCCGCGATAAGCCTCGCAGCGTCGCTGATGATAAGGGTAAGCATCATAAATCGGGTTGACCTAAGTCTGCCGCTGAGCTTCCCAATGAGATATCCCATGATGCTACCCAGGACGAGAGCTATCGCGATACTGAAGAGGACAAGAGAGAGACTCAATATCGGTTCATTCCTGAAATACGCGGTCATCAGGTTAACGTTGTAAGGATTATCATAGACCCAGTTGGGCCTGAAAACAAGACCCGCTCTCCCAGCCACCCACATACTCACCCTGAGAACAACGGAACTGACAGTGTAGGCACCCATAGCGACACTGACGTTGCTGCTCATGTTGGGTATCCCAGCGTTCCCGAACTGGAGGTTGAGAGCACCGGCTATGATTACATAATGACCGAAAAATACAGCGGAATTAATGATAGTGATTTGTAATGAATTCAGCAATATTGAGCACCGAAGTACAAGCTAGGGCTTTTTAACAGTTAATAAGCTTTGCAAAAGTTTCGCCAGTATTTTTAAAAGCACGTGTACAGGCATACATGAAGAATAGAGGTAACCTCAATGAGAGACCCTAAGATTGATGAAATATTCAAGGGCGCCAAGGACGACAACAGGAACTTCCTGTACGAGCACGAGGCAAAAGCGCTTTTCGCACTTTACGACATGCCTGTAACAAAGATTCATGTCGCACCAACTGAGGATGATGCCGTTGAGGCAGCAAACAGGATCGGCTATCCTATAGTCCTCAAAATCGTAAGCCCCCAGATTCTCCACAAGTCTGACGCAGGCGGCGTTATCGTCGGCGTCGAGGATGACCAGGGAATCAGGGACGGCTTCAAGAAGATCGTCAAAAACGCGAAAGCCTACAACGCGGACGCGGAGATCACTGGAATCCTAGTCCAAGAGATGGCCCCCAACGGAACGGAGATCATCGTCGGAAGCACGACAGATCCTACGTTCGGTCCAACACTGATGTTCGGTCTTGGCGGCATCTTCGTCGAAATTCTCAAGGACGTCAGCTTCCGCGTGGCACCAATCACAGAGCTTGATGCAGCCGAGATGATCGAGGAGATCAAGGCAGTTAAGATTCTTGACGGTGCACGTGGAATGCCTGCATGCCACAAGCCAACTCTTGCGGAGATTCTCTTCAAGACAAGCAAGATGCTTATGGAGAACCCTGAGATCAAGGAGCTTGACATGAACCCAATCCTAGCCTACCCCGACAGCGCTCGGATCGTAGATGCCAGGATCATCATGTAAAACCCACCCTTTCAACCATCTTTTCGTTTTCAGTAACACTTCAACTATCAACGTATAGTGTCTTTCTGTCCAAGATGATTCATGGAAACTGAAAGCAGTCTTCTCTACCCGATGTTCAAGATGGCGATCGGGATTATCTGCCTCGTACTTTCCTGTGAGTACCTTTACACTTATTGCGTCTATGAGGCGGCATCCTTTGGAATAATATACATCGGGGATACCCTCGCATGGTTCCTCTCCGGTTTTATCCTCTTCACAGAGGGTCTCCAGGCGTATCTCCGAATCCTGGTGGCTCAGGCAAGGAGGGGTCCTCGGGAGCTTCTGGTTCAGGCTTAGACCTGTTTCGATACATCTTGAAAATATCAACTGCCGCGATCAGGGCGATTAGAACCAATGGAATCATCTGGAACAGGTCGCCTTTCCCTGTGAGGATATCAATCAGATCAAAGGTTGCCTGATAACTGTCAGACAATAATACGATTGGGTTTGGATTTTTGGTAGTTGTGGGTAACGTGTTCGATGCAGCCGCCCTGAGTACGTCGTTTTCTGTATAATGTAGCATCGCAGGAATGTCAGTGTAGGTTCCCGGGTTCTCGTATGATGTGATATAGGTCATAGAGACGGATTGGCCGGAAGTAATCCTGCTCCATGTTGCCACGCTTGCCCCAGACTCCAGTACACCGTACTTTGTCGGGAACACGTCCTTCAGGCTTAGGTCTGTAATTGTTGATGAGCCTTCGTTTGTCACGGTAACTGTCACCGCTGAGCCGTCCCTTGTCTTTATTATCTCCACCTCGGGTGCGACGTATCCGAGTAATTTGATCTGTAAATCGGATGCGGATGGTGCTGACCCTCCGCTGATTTCTGCCTCGATCATTGAATTCAGGTACATTGAGATGAACATTAGCTCAGTCGAATCCTGGGCAAATGACGTGGATAGCTTGATATCTGGCCCCAGAGCAGTTCCGTTTTGCCTCGCAACAGCGATCATGCTGAGATCCGAGTCACTGGAGTATCGAGGGAGTCCAATTCCCAATGTATCTATTAGGTTGAAGGTCTCCCCGCTTGAGGCAGGTAGTCCCTCGTTTATCAGCTGCACGCCTACAGCAAAGTGGTAGGTCTCAGAGAGCAGGGTATCAACAATATCCTGAAGGATCGCGGGTACATCCGTTAAGGGAATGAAAGCCTCGATGTGCTCTGGAGTGATCTGACCTGTTACGTAGATTTCAATATCTTTTAGTCCGCCGTCGATCCTCTCCTGGAAGCTGTCCGAGAATCCCTGCTTTGACTCAAAACCTGTCAGTAAGTTTGGTATAGTTTCTTCAAAGGTATTGAGTGAGACGTACGCAGAGGCGACATAGGAGGGTATCATTGACTTGCTGTCTTCGCCATCGCCAGTGAATGTGATGGGTTGTGAGACAATCTTGGTAAACTGGATACCGTACATGTCCTCATAATCAGTGATCAACTGGTCTGACTTGAGGGCGGCCACCTCCAAGTCTTCTCCGACGTAGAGGGTTACTGCAAAGGTCTCAGGGGCCAATCCGGTAAACTGAACATAGTTCTCTATGCCTTCAATGGGCAGGGTGTATAGGAACGCCGGATCTGAGATTTTTTGGGTTATTATCAGGGAGGCGGCCAGGTCTCTCATGTAAGCCTCGTCTCTGGGAACCGTTTCAATGTCTGAGCCTAGCAGAATCTCACCTGTTATAGCCCTGCCTTGATCTTCAACATATCCGGCAATGAGTTCTAGATAGAGTCCATCATCCAAATCGATGCTGGTTATACTTCCTAAATCCAACCCTGGCCCGGAATCCATACCAAGGTCTATCCCTAGCCCCGCTAGCATCTCAAGATCAAGAGTCTCAGGGTCTATTCCCAGCTCCATTAACGTTTCCAAATCCAAGTTCTCAGGGTCAATCCCACTCTCTATAATCATTTGCAAGGTCTCAGGGTCGATACCTAATTCAGCTAACATCTCCAAATCAAATTCAGACATGTCATATTCCTGGCCGTTGGCGATGAGTGTGAACGCTGAAGGTGATAGAATGATCCCCGCGATTAGTACTGCTGCTACTTTTCTGCCTAGAAGCATGTTGAGGTCTAATCTGCTGGAGATTAACTTCCGGAGGATAGCCCCGGCTATCGCGCCCGATATGATTAAGATTGGCTTGATGGCGATAGCAGTGGCGTATGGCATCACCATACTTGTGATCAAGCCCTTTGTGTTGGGCATTTCGCCCATGTTTTGCATCAGGTCCATCGCCGTGAGGGCTAGCTCGCTGAAGATAGGCACCTCCAGGAAGCTTGTGAGGCTTAGGTTCTCTGGGATATTTGGTATGAAATTTAGTATCTTGTCCACGGAATCAAGGGTAAACAGTCCTTTTGCCTCAACGTTCTGGAAGATCCCGAAAATAGATATTGCAAGTGTCGGGATCATCGAGAGCCACGAGAAGAACGCCGTGATTGATGCTCCGAGTTTCTTCTGGGAGATCAATCCGATGAGCAGCCCCGCGGTGACCCAGGTTACACCCACGCTGATGTACTTTAACGGGTCCATGACAAGTAGGGTGATGCACATAAAGACCGTGTAGATGTATCCGCCTGTCAATGGGCTCAGCCAGGCTGATAGAGCCTCATAACTTGGGTGCAGTAGCCCCATTCCGGATATGAATAGAAAAATCAGGGAGACTGTGTATGCTGCTGTCTTCCTCATGAAAAGATACTTGTATAAAGTTGATAATAAGGTTTGAATTAAAAAAGAGAGTAGACTGGGCTAAGTTTAGCCACGGCTTCCTTGTAGAGACCGTAGAGGCGCCTATAATTAGGTACATTCTCCGGGTTTGGCTTGGTTGGTATCTTTTCCCCGATCCACTCGTCGATAACTTTGTAGTCGCTTAGAACTCCCGTTCCCAGCCCTGCTAGGATAGCATCTCCAACGGGTGCGCCAAGCGCGTTTGGTATGAAACCCATCTCGACCTCTGTGATATCGGCTATTATCTGCCTCCACAGTGGAGACCTTGCGCCCCCGTCTACCAGTGTAGCCCGGTTAATCTTGACTCCCGCCTCCTTGGCGGCGTCGAAGCTGTATCGCATTGCGTTAGCTACGCCTTCAAGG
>CAYLJH010000072.1:0-8650 GCA_964383685.1 uncultured Candidatus Bathyarchaeia archaeon
AACAATTGTTGTCTTCCTAGCGGGATTTACCGCCTACCCCGGAGAAAATTCGTGGCAGAAATCAAAACTGGTAGTCCCGTTTCAACAGATTAGTATCTGGGCACAGGGGTTTTTACCTGAGAATATTGCTGAATACCATGACTATGAATTTCAAACAAGGCCGGAGGTATAAATTCGTCATTAACCAAGCGGAGTACTGAATATGTGTGGAATTATCGGTATGGTTGCCAAACAGTTTGTAAATCAGATGATTTATGATGGGCTTACCGTTCTGCAACATCGTGGGCAGGATGCAGCTGGCATGGTGACTTCTCAAGCTGCTCGATGGCCCCCGCTCGGTACGTATCACCTGATGCGAGGACAACGCTGAACCCCGCCTTCTGGAGCTTGTGGGTGAACTTCGCTATGGTGGTTGTCTTCCCGGTGCCGTTGATGCCCACGAACATGATGCTAAAAGGCTCACCGTCCTTCTTTGATTGTGATATCTTCTCGAAAATGTCCAGCTTGTTGTTGCCGTCCATGACTGCCTCAAGGGACTCCCTGAGCGCGGTGCGGACTACATCGGACTTGTTCCCGAAACGGGGTGCGCTTGTGCCCATCAGCCGCTCCTTCATCTCGATGCAAACCCTCTCGGCCACCTCGATGCTTACGTCGCTGCCGATGAGTTGAAGCTGTAAATCCCATAAAAGTGGCTCAAGGTCCTTATCGGTGAACCCCGAGTTGCTGATCTTGCTTACAATGCCCTTTAGGCCCTTGCGTAGTTTCTCGAACATTAGATCGATCCCTGCACAGCGTTCTGAATCTCGGAAGATAGCCTTTCGGTCATGCTCTGGTGAGTCTCAAGTTGCGCAAGAATCTGTCCAAGCTGCTCCTCGACGGAGGCACGTGCCTTTTCCATCTCTGACAGCCTGTCATTAACGTCCTTCACGGCGTCCTCGTACTGCATCTCAACTGAGATACCAGCGCCGATGCCGACGACAACGTTGTCGATGCCGCCCATCTCGGCGTTAATAAAAGCCCCTCCCCCGACGGGGACGAGCAGGTTTGTTCCAGACTCAACCTTCTTCAGGTCTCCTAGAGAACCCTGAGCCATCCTCAGCTCAGAGACCGCCGCAATTACATGCTGGAGCCTCTGCTGAAGGGTATTGGAACTCCCCTCCATCATCCTCATCTCGCTGAGGAGCTGACGGAGCTGGTTTTCCTTTTGCTGGAGACCCAAGGACAAGTTTACTCTACCTTTTCCTCGGTGATGCTCTGGATGTCTATCTGCTTTCTCGTCGCGCGGTGGCGGCTTCCAAGCTCGGTGTAGACCCGCTCGATAGCGTGTTCCTCCTTGACCGCAACGATTAGACTGTTGAAGAGTAAAGGCTCAAAGAAGTGCTTCTTCATGATCTTGCCTTTAATCCTGTATGTCTTGCTCATCGTTAAGCCTCCGCCAGTGTGACGACCACTAGGCCGTCACTGTCCTTTGTCATTTTGACGCGGATCTTGCGTGGGGGGTTCTTGATGCCCCTTGACCAAATCGCCTCGTTGACGGATGGATCGATTATGATCTCAGTGGGCTTCATGTGGCGCTCGGTGAACTTCCTGAGCTCAGTTACTGCCCTTTCCGACCTGCGGAATTTCTGGACTATCCAAGCCCTTCCGAGAGGTACCGTGTATATTCTTTCTAGTTCTGACATTATTGGTTTGCTCCTAAGCCCTCAATTTCCTGCTTCGCCAGTGGCGTCTGCTCTTTGGGCTCCACCTGACATCGCCCCTTGTCTTGGCGATGATCCACGCGGGCACCGATTTCTTGGACTTACCCGCCTTCGCTAGGCGCAGCTTGTAAGCCAGTGGTTTGTTTCTTGCCATTTTTATTATACTCTCCTAATGCTGATCTCTCTCTTTGTCTGCTGGCTCATAATCTGAGTCAGCAACTGTTTGAGAAGATCATCGTCGATGGGAAGAGGCACCCTGCCAGCCTGAGCCAGCTGGAGTAGCTGGACCTCAATCTGTGCCGCGAACTCTGGTTTAACCAGCCTCACGTTCTGGAGCCTCTGCCTTGCTTCAGGTGTGAGGATCTTACGCATTAGCCCGGCCTTCTGGGCATTAGCATCGGCCTGAGCTTGCGCTGCCTGCTCCTGCTGTGCCTGCTGAGCTTGAAGCTCAGCCATCCTGCGCTGCCTTATGGCCGAAAGATCCTCTTCTGAAGACATTGATTTTCACTAATAGTTTTGTAGTTCGGGGTTGGCCCTGTCCAGATCACGCTTGATCTGAGTGGACATTGCGTCGAGAAGGCTGCGACCCTTGCCAGAAACAACACGGCCATTGGTGCCGTCCTTCTGTGCAAGCCCAGCCTGCTCTAGCTGCTGTAGTATTTTACGGAGGATGTTTCCGCCAGCCTTTGCAAAGTGTGCGGGCCTCACGCCCCTCCTCTTGCGACCGCCGTAATCATTCCTGAGCCTTGAGACTCCAACGGGGCCTTTCATGTAGAGCTTACGTAGCAGGCTGGCGCTCCTCACATACCACCAGTCGGGGTTCTGTGGCACCCGTTCAACATGGCTCCCAGTCTTTACATAGCCCGCCCATTCGGCTGGCTGGATCTCGCGTATGTTCTCTTTCATATATCCTGAGAGTCTGTTGATGAGTACGTCCGCTGGCACGTCGTATGCAGTTGTCATTTTTTATTCTATCCCAGATGTTTGAACCATAACAAGCCCCTACATATATACGTAGCCCTGTATGATTCAGCAACTCTAAACCACAGGTATAGGATAAAAAAGTTGCCCAAAAGGCGGCGATTCTATCAAGGGCGAGCAGCCTTTCCTTCCTGGGGTCATGTATTGAACCATATAAACACATGAACGAGTTGTATGCAAGTTTACACGTTTAAGTTAATATTTTGATGCCTTTACGCTGGGTAAATAACCATCTACTAACCGTATATGGTTGTATAACAACAGTTAACAGAGTAAGGTCATATATAGCGGACTACAGGAAAAGGGTAGAGGCGTCACGGTGAAAAGACGTAATATAGTGATATTTTTGGCTCTCATGGGCATGTTTGTCACTTACACGCAGGCGTTCACCGTTAATACACATGAAACAGACGTATCACTCTCTGATCTGAGCAAGTATACCGGCGGCGATGATTTTCTCACAGTTTATACTTCACAACCTCTGGGGAAACACAAAGTACTCGGTACACTTGAGATAACCAACCGCTTGGGAGCCACTGCAACGACCTATGTGACCATCATCCCATCTGACATAGATGAAAACGCAATAGCCGCCGGGGCTGTCACCACCTATGATTACAAGATAGGGTCAGGTTCGTGGGCCAGTGCCTCTTATGTAGATACAAGCGCGATCTATGCATCAGTTGAGATAACGGTGTCAAGCGGTTCAACGGAAACAGTGTATATAATTTTCGAGAAAACTGATCTGGCGACCACATATTACATGTCTAGCATTGTCGTGCAGGAGAAGGATACCTCATGAGCCAGGTGAAGCCGTGCGTCTTTGTGACTGGACGCTCCTGCCCGTTTAAGATGACAAACGTACCATTTCAGACATGCCAGCTCTGCATTGAGGCATGGAAGACGGAAGTAGCTTTGAAGGGCCAGCAGCCGATTCCGGTTCAGAACACACCTCCGCCAGTTCAACAAAAGCCCCAGCCGATTGCCGTTCCCAGGGAGGGAGTTAAGAGACCGGTCTTCTACGACGAGGGACTCATGGAAATTGATGAGCTACTCAAGAACGAGGCCATCGACCCGCTCGACTATGTAAGGCTCAGGAAATTGCAGCTGGATAGAATGGCTAATCCAGGATACAATGGAAAGCTCATTCTGTCTCTGGACCTTGATGAGCCAGTAAACAAAATCAGACCGGTTCCAATGGAGTACAGACCAGCGTCAATAGAGGAAAAGCCGGTCCCTATGGAGATCAGACCGATTCCAATGAGGATAGAACCAGTTCCTGTAGAGGTAAACCCGGTGTTGAAAAAGGTCAAAGTGGCAGTCATTGTAAAGACGCTGTTCGGTAAACAGGTATACACCTCTCCCAAAGGGTGGAAGCTGCCGAAGGCCATCAACAACAAGGTCATCAAATCCATATTCAAGCTAGCATCCAGGAAAAAAGCAGGAGACATCAGGCTTCGCGCTGGAGACTTCAAGATCGCATGCGTGAGAAATATGAAGGGCAAATTTGCTATAATGGTTATTGACGCCGACGAGGAGTTTGAGGCGTACGAGGGGGAGATGGAGAGGGTCTCAGACCTCCTCGCCGGGGCAAAGTTCTGGGCAACCGCCGTGAAACAAATCAACTAGAGCAGTTTTTTTGGGATTTTAGCCACCACAGTGTACAGCGGGTCAACTATCTGGGCGATCCTTGACTTCATTGCCAAGCTCAGGAACATGTAGGCGTCGTCCCTGTCCCAGCCGTAATCAGATACCATCCAGTTGATGAGCTCCCTGTAAGCCAGTCTCGCGGCGTCCTCAAGGGGCCTTGCGCTGCACACCGTCATGATCATGTCCTCGGACTCCACCCTGGGCCACGTGATTGTCTTCTTGATTACCTTGAACTCCACGGTGACGGCCGCATGTATCTCCACGGCGGTTCCACATATTTCCCCGTCGCCCTGTGCTGCGTGGACATCACCGAGCCCGAAGAGTGCCCCCTTCTGTGTCACCGGCAGGTAGAGGGTGTTCCCCGGCCTGATGTCAGGGCAGTCCATGTTACCACCGTGAGGGCCGGGTGCAAGTGTCTGGATGGCCTCGTACGCGGGGCTCACGCCGATGGTCCCTATGAAGGGGTCGGCATCAAACTCGATGACTTTCCCGTGGTCCGTCCTGTACGTGATTACCCCGTCCTTGATGTAGCTGATCTTGGTCCTCGGCTCCATCTGGTTCAACCAGCCCTCAAGGGCACCGAACCCTGGTATGATGCTTGACCCGCCCCACTCGGGCAGCTCGATATCGATGATCTTGACCGCGAGGGTGTCCCCTGGCTCGGCTCCCTCGATGTAAATGGGACCCGTGACGGGGTTCAGTGCCCCCGCGAGCCCCTGCTCAATGGCCTGCTGGAACGTGCGCTCGGGGCCGACGATGCCGCCATACGCGTCCCAGGTTGTGATCTTGACCACCTCGCCCTGCTTGACATGGGCTATGGGCGCGGTGAATGGGTTCAATGTGCTGTTGCCAGTGGCTGTGAGCTCCTCGCGTGGCTTCCTCTCGATTACACGGGTCATAATGTTTGTTGGTGAGCCCTCGCCGGGTTTAACGCTTGCGAGGGATTAAGCACGGAAAAACGATAAGGATAAAAAGAGGCTCCGAGGTTGTATGATAGCAGTCGATAGAATAGTCTATCAAAATCAAAGGTGAAAAATATGGAATACATGTATGCCGCAATGCTCCTTCACAGCGCAGGTAAGGACATCAGTGAAGATTCAGTCACAAACACTCTCACAGCGGCCGGCGTTAGCGCGGACTCATCCAGGGTCAAGGCGCTCTGTGCCGCCCTGGCAGATGTTGACATCGAAGAAGCACTCAAAGCACCAGTGTTCGCAGCAGGTGCAGCCCCAGCAGCTCCCGCAGCTGTCGAAGAAGCTCCCGTTGAGGAAGTCAAGGAAGAAGAACCGGAAGAGGAAGAAGACCTACAGGGTCTTGGCGCTCTCTTCGGCTAAATCTCTCCTATTTTCTTTTAATAACTCAAACCAGTTTCTTGTTTTAATTATCCTCGATATTAGCGGTTGCTGTCAGATGATTTCTTTCGCTTGTTTTATACCTAAGATATCTTTAAATTATTTACAAACGCGACAATGGTGGTCTAATTGATTAGTTCTAACAAGCTGAAAAAGATGTACCTGGAGTTCTTCCAGAAGAACGGGCACAAGGTAATCGCAAACGCGTCCCTCGTACCAGAAAACGATCCTACCGCCCTGTTCATCTCGGCCGGGATGCACCCGCTGGTACCTTACCTGCTGGGCCAGCCCCACCCAAGCGGCACAAAACTAGTCAATGTACAGAAATGCCTCAGGACCAGCGACGTAGGCGAGGTAGGCGACAGCTTCCACCTCAGCTTCTTCGAGATGCTGGGCAACTGGTCCCTCGGTGACTACTTCAAGGCCGAGTCCATACCGTGGAGTTACGAGTTCCTGACGAGCAAGGATTGGCTCAACATCGACAAGGAAAAGATATCGGTCACGGTCTTTGCGGGGGACGAGAACGCGCCCAAGGACGAGGAAAGCGCCAGTATCTGGAGAAGCCTCGGGATGCCCGACGAGCGTATCTACTACCTGCCAAGGGAGGACAACTGGTGGGGGCCAGCGGGCGCGACAGGTCCATGCGGGCCTGATACCGAGATATTCTACGACACCGGCATTGAGCCGTGCGGAGCCGAGTGCAAACCCGGCTGCGGTTGCGGTAAGTACAACGAGATCTGGAACAACGTGTTCATGGAGTACAATAAGACCCACGACGGCAAGTACGAGCTGCTTGAGCAGAGGAACGTTGACACCGGGATGGGCGTTGAGCGAACTATCAGCGTCCTCCAGGGAAAGAAGAACGTGTACGAGACCGAGATATTCACGCCCCTGATAGAGAAGATAAAGGAACTGGCAGAACTTGAAGAAATCCCTGATGAGCATGAGAAGAGCATCAGGATTGTAATGGATCACACCCGTGCAGCGACCTTCCTGCTAGCGGATGGCGTCGTCCCGAGGAACATTGAGCAGGGATACGTCCTCAGGAGGATCATCAGGGGGGCAATCAGGCACGGCAGGCTCATGGGCATCGAGAGAGAGTTCCTGACTGGGCTATCCCAGACAGTCATCGGGATGTACGAGGAGGACAACCCGCACCTGAGGAAGAACGAGGAGTTCATCCTTGATGAGCTGAGAAAGGAGTCCAAGAAGTTCAACAACACCCTGGTCAAGGGCCTGCGAAGGTTCAACAGGATCGCCGACAAGAAGAATGCGATCGACGCCAAGGACGCGTTCCTCCTCTACCAGAGCTTCGGGTTCCCCATCGAGATCACGGCGGAGATTGGCGAGGAGAACGGCATCCCGGTTGACGTTGCTGGCTTCGAGGAGGAAATGAAGAAACACCAGAAGGTTTCCAGCGCAAGCGCGGACAAAAAGTTTGGAAGCGGCCTGGCGGACAGCCAGAACGAGACAGTAAAGCTGCACACCGCGACCCACCTGCTCAACGAGGCGCTGAGGGTGGTACTCTCAAAGGACATCGTCCAGAGGGGCTCGAACATCACCCACGAGCGGCTCAGGTTCGACTTTAACTTCGACAGGAAGATGACCGACGAGGAGAAGAGGGAGGTGGAGGACGTGATCAACGAGAAGATCAGGCAGGCCATCCCCATAACACACATCGAGACCTCACTGGAGGAGGCGAAGAAGATCGCGACCCAGGCCGTGTTCGGGGACAGGTACGGCGACAAGGTAACGGTGTACTCCATAGGGGATTTCTCATCGGAGCTGTGCAGCGGGCCACACGTCGAGAACACCAGCGAGCTTGGAACATTCAAGATCAAGAAGGAGCGGAGCATATCCGCCGGTGTGCGCAGGATCAGGGCTGTCCTGGAGTAACCTGTCCAAGGGGCTGTGATTAACAGCTCTCACCTTTTTGTACGCAATTGTTTTTACTCATAACCTTTATTCTCACTGCCATCACAAAGAGCATTGATAGAGGTTATTATGCATGGTTGAATGGAGAAATATCGAGGAAAAATGGCAGAAAAGGTGGGCCGACGCAAAGGCGTTCGAAACGGACCCGGACCCGTCGAAGCCCAAGTACTACCTTACAGTCGCCTACCCCTACCCCAACAGCCCACAGCACATCGGCCACGGGAGGACGTACACCCTCACCGATGTCCACGCTAGGTTCCAGAGGATGCACGGAAAGAACGTGCTGCTCCCCATGGGCTGGCACTTTACCGGAACGCCGCTGTTCGCCATGGTGGAGAGGCTAAAGGCAAAGGACCCTGCAATTCTCAACACTTTCCTCAACCTGTACAATATCCCCGAGGAGAAGCTAGCCGAGCTGGAAGACCCGGTCGCCATGGCAACGTACTTCGCCATGGAGATCAAGCACGGGATGCAGAAGATCGGCTACAGCATGGACTGGAGGAGGGAGTTCACCACCGTTGACGGCTACTACAGCAAGTTCATCGAGTGGCAGTTCGAGAAGCTCAGGGACAAGGGGTTCATCACCCAGGGCAGCCACCCGGTGGGCTGGTGCCCCAGCTGCGGAAACCCGGTGGGCCAGCATGATACAATAGGGGACAAGGAGCCCGAGATTGAGGAGTTCACCATTGTCAAGTTCAAGCACGATGATGTCTTCTTCCCGGCTGGCACACTGAGGCCCGAGACGGTCTACGGCGTCACAAACATGTGGCTCAACCCGGACGCCCTGTACGTGGAGGCAAGGGTTGACGGCGAGAAGTGGATAATTAGCGCAGACGCTTCCAACAAGTTCCAGCTGCTTGGCAAGGAGGTCGAGATACTGGACGAGTTCATGGGCGAGAAGTATATCGGGGTCATGCTGACCAACCCGGTCACAGGCAAGGAGTTCCCCATACTGCCCGCATCCTTCGTTGACCCAAAGGCGGTCACCGGGGTCGTCATGTCTGTACCGGCCCACGCGCCTTTTGACTACGT